>CAMGDO010000287.1 GCA_946042585.1 uncultured Clostridia bacterium | reverse complement strand
TACGTCTCGTGGGCTCGGAGATGTGTATAAGAGACAGCTGTTGCCCCCGATGGTCAGCGCCAGCGCCAGCAGCAGATGGAATTTAAATTGCCAGAGATATTTGCCCAGGCGCAGCAGAATGCCGCGGCGGGGCTTTTTCAGTTCCTCCTCCACGCGGGGATTGGCAGTGCCATACTTGCTGCGGCCGCCCATTCCGCCTCCACGTCCCATCATTGCGCTTCACCTCCGATCTGCAGCGACGCGATTTCCTGATAGAGCGCGCACGTCTTCATCAGTTCCTCATGGGTGCCAAGACCCGCCACATCGCCGTCCTCCATCACCAGAATCTGATCGCAGTGCATCACGGCGCTGATGCGCTGGGCAATGATGATGATCGTCGTGTCGCTGTTCTGCTCGCGCAGCGCCTTGCGAAACGCCGCCTCGGTCTTGAAGTCCAGCGCGCTGGTCGCATCGTCCAGCAGCAGAATATCCGGAGTTCCCGCCAGCGCGCGCGCCAGCAGCAGCCGCTGCTGCTGCCCGCCGGAGAAGTTCGACCCGCGGGATTGCACCTCGCTGCTCACGCCGCCCTTTTCTTCTACAAAAGCTTCGGCCTGGGCGCGGCGCAGCGCGTCGCTCACCTCCTCCATGGAGATTTCGCGGTTCAATCGCACATTGTCACCAATCTCACCGCGGAAAAGCGTATCATTCTGAAACACAGCGCCAATGCGGCTGCGCAGCTCATCCAGCGACATGGAGCGCACATCACGCCCGTTAATGCGCACCGTACCCTCATCCGGGTCATAGAAGCGCAGCAGCAGGCGAATGAGCGTGCTCTTGCCCGCGCCCGTGGGGCCCAGAATGCCCAGCGTCTGCCCGCGCTGCAAATGGAAGCTCACGTCGCGCACATTGGGCGCCACATGATTATAGGAGAAGGTCACATGGTCAAAGGCGATATGCGGCGCGCCCTGCACTTCTTTTCCGGACGGCAGGGATGTACCCTCCCGCTCCGTCAGCATCACCTCTTCAATCCGGTTTGCCGAAGCCACAGCCTTGGAATACATGGTCAGAAAGCGCGTGATGGACAAAAGCGCCTGCAGAATGGTGGTGAAATAGCTCATGAACGCCACGATCTTGCCGGGCTGGGTCAGCCCGGAATTCACGCGCTGCGCGCCCACCACAATCACCAGCACCAGCCCCAGATTCAGCAGAAACTGCGTGACTGGATTATTGATGGCCATAATCACCGAGGCTTTGGTTTCCTGCCGCGCCACGCCTGTGCTGATGCCGTCAAAGCGCTCTTTTTCGTGTTCGGTTTTCCCCAGCGCCTTGATGATGCGCACGCCCGAGGCATTCTCGCGCACCACGCGCACCAGCTCATCCACCCGGCGCTGCAGCGTCTCATACAGCGGCACGCCCTTGCGGGAAATAAAATACACCAGCGCGCCCATAAAGGGCAGCATGGCGATCAGAATCAGCGCCAGCACGGGATCAAGCGTCAGCGTGATGAGAATGCCGCCGATGAGCATGATGGGCGCGCGCACGCCCATGCGCTGCGTGATTCCGATAATACGATACACATAAAATGTGTCCGTGGTCATGCGCGAAATGAGCGAAGGAATGGTGATGCGGTCGATCTCGCTGCTTTTCATGTGCACGATGTGGTCAAACAGATCGTGGCGGATGGCGCGGGTGGCGTCGCGGGCCACGCCGGCGGCGGTGCGGTTGGCGAGAATGTTCATACACCAGGCCAGCGCAGAGCACAAAATCATCATGCCGCCCCACAGCGCCATGAGGCTCACGCGCCCCTGCGGAGTGATCACGTCAATGATATGCGCCAGAATCCAGGGGATGAGCAGGTCGATAAGCGTACCCAGAAACTTGATGCTCATTCCAAAGGTAAAACGCTTGACCAGAGGCTTCATATACCGCAAAAGAAAATGCAAAACGGTTTTCCTCCTGTCCTCTTTGTATATTTACACACTTTATATTATAGAGCAAAATGTGGAAAGAAGCAAGGAAAGTATTGCGTTAAACACTATTGAGATGTGATATATGGATAAAATTTGAACAAAATATAAATATTCAAGCGAGGGCTTGACTCAATTTGGATGAATATGCTACTCTACAAATACAGAGAGCACAACACCTATACCTTGACGACTGTAGAGAGGAGAATAAAACGATGAAGAAGATTCTTTCGCTGGTTCTCGTCATTACTACGATTGTCTGCTGTTTTATGAAGTGATATAATATGAAGAGAAAGATAAGAATTGTCATATGTGTAGTGTTGGTCTTAATAGCAATAATGCCAGTTGCACAGGGTGAAGATATCTGCTTTTCGATTCGCTATGAAACACAAAAACCGTTAAGAAAAGAAGGAGAACGAGAGAAATTCCGGGTTTTGTTTAGCATCGAAAAAAACGATAAGGATGCAATTGTACAATGCTATACATGTGGAGAAGGAGAATTGCTGGAAGTAAAAAGTGAAGCGACTTATTTGAGTAAGTTTGACTTCATAGTGGAAT
>CAMGDO010000286.1 GCA_946042585.1 uncultured Clostridia bacterium | reverse complement strand
GCAGGGACAGCTGATCACCAGCACCGATATGCCCCGCGCCAGTGCATAGCCAAAGCTCTGCCCCACCAGCAGCCAGATGGCAATGGTCACGGCAGCAATCAGCATGACAGCGGGTACAAATACACCCGAAACTTTATCAGCGGCCTTGGCAATGGGCGCTTTTGTCGCGGCAGCGTCGCTCACCAGCTGAATGATCTGCGACAGCGTGGTGTTTTCTCCCACGCGCGTCGCCCGGCAGCGCAGATAGCCCGACTGATTCAGCGTCGCCGCAGAAACCGTATCGCCCTCCGACTTATCCACCGGAACGCTCTCCCCCGTCAGCGCCGATTCATTCACCGCGCTCGCGCCGGAAAGCACCACACCGTCCACCGGAATGTTTTCTCCCGGGCGCACCACAAAGATATCCCCCTGCTTCACCTGCTCCACAGGCACGGTCTTTTCCTGATCCTCCACCAGCAGCGTCGCCACATGCGGCGCAAGCTTCATCAGGCTTTTGAGCGCGTCCGTGGTCTTGCCTTTGGAGCGGGCCTCCAGCATCTTGCCCACGGTGATGAGCGTCAGAATCATCGCGGCGGACTCAAAATAAAACTCATGCAGATAGGCGCTGGCCGCCGCGGCATTGCCCTCTGCCTGCGCCTGCGACATGGCAAACAGTGCTGCGGTGCTGTACAGAAAAGCTGCCGCCGCGCCCAGCGCCACCAGCGTATCCATATTGGGCGCCCGGTGAATGAGCCCCTTAAAGCCGCTGATAAAGAATTTCTGATTGATCACCATCACAGCAGCCGTCAGCAGCAGCTGAATCAACCCCTGCGCCACCGGATTGTGATGCAGCGCCTGCGGCAAAGGCAGCCCCCACATATGCCCCATGGAAAAATACATCAGCACCGCCAGAAATCCAAGCGACATGAGCAGGCGGCGGCGCAGCGCAGGCGTCTCATGGTCGCGCAGCGCCTCCTCGCCTTCCGCCGTATGCTGCGTATCAGGCGCTCCCTTCTGTCTGGCGCCGTAGCCAGCCGCCTGTACAGCCGTAATCACCGCCTCGGCGCTGGCCGTCCCCTCCACGCCCATGGAATTGGTGAGCAGACTGACCGTGCAGGCAGAAACTCCCGGAACGGCGGACACCGCCTTTTCCACGCGTGCAGCGCATGCGGCGCAGCTCATTCCGGTCACGATATATTGTTCCATTGCTTCCTCCTTATTTCATCAGCTTCTGCAAAAGCGCCAGAAACTCATCAATCGCTTCATCCGAGCCCGCCCGAATATCCTGCGCCACGCAGGTGCGCATATGGCTGGCCAGCAGTTCCTTGTTGAACGCCTGAACGGCGGCATTGACGGCAGATGACTGCGTCAGCACATCGACACAGTAAGCATCGTTTTCGATCATCCCGCGAATCCCGCGAATCTGCCCCTCAATCCGGTTCAGGCGGTGAATCAGCTGCTTGCGTTCCTCCTGCGTGCGCAGCGTTCTGCGCTGACTGCAGCACATTAAGTCCGTCATACGCATCCTCCCGAATCTCATATACCCCACCGGGGTATTATGATTGTATACCCTCATGGGGTATCCTGTCAAGACAAACGGCGTCTGGTATTAGCTTTCCAGAAAGCCGGAAACCCATGCAGACAAACGGGCGGAAGACGCATTGCCCGCAAAAAAACCATCCGGACAAAGCCGGATGGCAAAAGCGCAGGATATCTCGCCGCCTGCATAGGCCAGTTTATCGAAGGGTCAGACCGTCGCGGAAGGCATCGCCGACCTTTTCGCCCGGCGACAGATACGCGTGATTCATGGCGTCAAACACAATCGGGCGCAGCTTTGCAGGGTCCACCCTGCCCTTATCGTTCAGCACGCTTTCATCCGCGCACACATTCACCACCTCGCCCACCAGACGGCAGCTGTCCTCATCATAGCTTTTCAGCCGGCATTCCACCGCCATGGGCAATTCGCAGATCAGCGGCGCGTCCACAAATGCGGATTTCTCCGTATGCCAGCCTGCCCGGGTCACCTTATCCGGCGTCTCATTGCCGGATACTACGCCCACATAATCGCAGGCGACCATCTGCTCCACCGTTCCCATGCTGACGGTGAACGCCTTGCGCTCCAGGATATTGCGCATGGTTTTATGCTCCGCGCTGATGCACAGGGTCACTTCGTTCTCTTCGGTGATTCCTCCCCATGCGGCGTTCATGGCGTTGGGCGTGCCGGATGCATCATAGGCAGCCAGAATGAACACAGGCTGGGGATACAGCAGCGGCTTTGCGCCAAAGTTCTTTCTCATCGCGTTCTTTCCTCCGATCACAGTTGTTTTTTGTTACTATACCAGAAACGCGCCCTTTCGTAAAGCGCCGGATTTCTATCGCTTTGCATCGCATTTGACAGCAGGGCGCTTCGCGCCTATAATGAGAAAAAATGCTTAAAGAGGGTTTCGCCGTGGCAAACATTGTGGAAATCAGCGATCTGTCGCTTCCGGAGCTGGATATATTCGCCCGCCTGACAGAGGGGCAGCTGCGC
>CAMGDO010000285.1 GCA_946042585.1 uncultured Clostridia bacterium | reverse complement strand
TACACCTAAGCCTTCGTCGGCAGCGTCAGATGTGTATAAGAGACAGTATATGAGGTGATGAAAATGCTGTATCAGCATCCCGCGGAATATCCCCGCGGAATCCACATGGATCCCGCTCTGTGCTGTGTCAATCTTTTCGGCCATGCATACCGCCTGACGCAGCAGGAGTATTTACTGTTTGACCAGCTGCTCAGCAGCGCGCTCAAGGCATTTGGCTGCGGCCAGCCCGTGAAGGCGATGAGCCGCGGGGAGCTGCTGCGCACGGCGTGGGGCAGCGCATCGGACTATGAAACGCGCACGGTGGACGTACATGTGCAGCGGCTGCGCGCAAAGCTGGGAAGCGATGTGATCGTAACCGTCTACCGACAGGGCTATTGCCTGAATCCTGCGGCGCTGGGACGGCTGGCGCGCGCGGTGTGATTGCGTATACTGCAGGCAGCAGATGAGCAGAGCACAAAAGCGGCGCTCTGTTCATCTGCGTTTTTTGCAGTTTTTGCATTTTGCGCGCAGATATGCTATACTGTCGTCATGAAGCAGCAACAAATGCCGGGCAGGAGGAGCGCTTATGGAGAAAAACGCATACGAGCTGATCGCCATGGGCGCGCGCTACTGGTTTATTCTTCTATCGGCGCTGGTGGTCTGGCGCGGCAGCGTATATCTGCTGCGCGAGCATTTCCACCGGCGGAAGATGCTCAAAAAGCTCCCTGATGCCGGCATGGTGGGCGAATTGCGCGACGAGGAAAGCGGCAAGGCCTATCCGCTGCCGCGCGAGGGCGTGCTGGGCGGCGGCCGTGCCTGCGATATCCGCCTGCGCGGGCTCAGGCGAAGGCACATGAATTTCGCCTTTGTGGAGGGCAAAGGGCTGCTGCTGACGCCCTGCCACGGCAGAAGCCGTATTCTGCTGGATGGCGCAGCTCTGGGCAAGGGCGGCTATGCGCTGCACGGCGACGTATTGGGCGTGGGCGGCTACACGCTGCGCGTGCGGCTGTTTGCAGGGCTGAACGTGCCGCATCCCGCTGCCTTCCGCGATCACTGGCAGCACGCGTTTGAGGAGGAGCTCTACGCGCCAGAGCCTGTGCCCTTCGCCGCCGAAGACGCAGGATACGCGCCCTATCCCGATCTGGATATGCCCATGGACGAAGCGCCCATGGCTTATGCTCCCTATGACGAAACGGAAACGGACTGCGCGCCGGAATCCGCCGCGCCTTATGACGGCTATGCCCCCCTGCCTCTCTGGGAAAACGCACCGGACGCTCCTTCATACGCCGGGGAGGACTATGCATTTCAGGAGGAGGACGAAGGGCCGCAGGCATTTGACGATGCGGTCTACGGCGGGGAGACGGCATACGATTCCGGGGACGAGGAACACCTGCCCGTGCAGATCCAGCGGCCGCGCCGCCGCAGAAGCGACAGGAGAAACCGGGGATGAACATCGCAATCCGAGCCAAAAAGAAAAAGCAGCGCAGGCCGCAGCAGATGCTGACGGCTGTCATGCTGCTGTTTTTCTTTTCCTCGTTCCTGCTGCTGTTTATGAAGGATCCCACGGTGCAGACCTTCCTGATGGCCGTGCTGGTGCCCGCCGCGCTGTGGCTGGTGGGCGCCATCCTGCCCCGGCTGTTTCCGATGGATTCCCTGCTGCTGACGCTGGTGAATTTTCTCTGCGCGCTGGGCGTGCTGCTGCAATACCGCTACAGCCCCTCACGCGGCATGACGCAGGCGTTCAACTATGGCGTGGGTCTGGTGGCAATGATCGGCTGCGCGCTGGTGGTGCGGCATGTGAAGAGCTGGAAATATCTGATGCTGTCCATGATGGCGGCAGCCTGCGGCATGCTGGCGCTGCCCTTTATCTTCCGGGCAGCCAATGCCGGCAAGGGCGCGACAGCCTGGGTGGGGCTGGGCAGCTTTTCCATGCAGCCCAGCGAGCTGGTCAAGATTCTCTATCTGTTCATTCTGGCATATTATCTGTCCCGGCGGCGCGTGGTGGGCGCCATGGCGTTTATCGGCGTGATGATGGGCTTTCTGGTGCTTCAGCGCGATCTGGGCACGGCGGCCATCTATGGCGGCACAGCGCTGGTGATGCTGTATGCCGCCACCTCCAGCGCGCTATTGATCGGCGGCATTCTGGCCGCAGGCGTCGGCGCGGTGTCCGTGCTGTACGCGCTGTTCAGAAACAGCTTCTTCCTCACCGTGCAGAACCGCATCAACAACTGGCTGGACCCCTTCAGCACCTATGACCAGCTGGGCGGCGGCTATCAGATCGTGCAGTCGCTCATCGCCATTGCCAACGGCGGCCTGTGGGGAACGGGGCTGGGGCTGGGCAATGCCTCGGTGATTCCGGAATTTCGCACGGACTTTATCTTTGCCGCGCTGATCAATGAGTTCGGCATGGTATTTGCCGTGCTGGTGCTGCTCATCTATGTGCTGCTGGCGCTGCGCACGGCGGATATCGCCCTGCGCCTGTCTCTTATACACATCTGACGCTGCCGACGAAGGCGTAGGGGTAGGTGGCG
>CAMGDO010000284.1 GCA_946042585.1 uncultured Clostridia bacterium | reverse complement strand
AGTAATATACCGGAATCGTCACCGTCACCGGCTGCGGCGCGGGGGTGTCCGTCGGAACGGGCTTGTTATAGATGAAGGTCACGTTCTGCGGCATACATACGCCGTCGTAGGTAACGTTCACCTGCACGGGCGAATCGCTCGCCAGCGTATAGCCCTCGGGAATCAGCGCGCTGTTCGCCCACACGTCGTTCGTGCCCGTGGTCACATATACGCTTTCCTCGGCGATGTAGCTTCCCTCGCTGTCGTAGTAATACACCGGAATCGTCACCGTCACCGGCTGCGACGCGGGAGGGGCCGTCGGAACGGGCTTATTATAGATGAAGGTCACGTTCTGCGGCACGCATACGCCGTCGTAGTCGACGCTCACCTGCACGGGCGAATCGCTCGCCAGCATGTAGCCCTCGGGAATCAGCGCGCTGTTCGCCCATACGTCGTTCGTGCCCGTGGTCACATATACGCTTTCCTCGGCGATATAGCTGCCCTCGCTGTCGTAGTAATATACCGGAATCGTCACCGTCACCGGCTGCGGCGCGGGGGTGTCCGTCGGGATGGGCTTGTTATAGATGAAGGTCACGTTCTGCGGCATACATACGCCGTCGTAATCGACGCTCACCTGCACGGGCGAGTCGCTCGCCAGCATGTAGCCCTCGGGAATCAGCGCGCTGTTCGCCCACACGTCGTTCGTGCCCGTGGTCACATATACACTTTCCTCGGCGATGTAGCTGCCCTCGCTGTCGTAGTAATACACCGGAATCGTCACCGTCACCGGCTGCGGCGCGGGGGTATCCGTCGGGACGGGCTTGTTATAGATGAAAGAAACCGACGAGGGGCTGCACATGCCGTTGCTGTCCACCGCCACATACACGCTGCGGTCGCTCAGCAGGGTATAGCCGTCGGGCGCCAGGCTGTCGTCTGCCTGCACCCAGTTGTCGCCCGTCTGCACCGTGGCCTGCGTCTGGGTCAGAAAAACACCGTCCGCATCGTAATAGGACACAGGCACGCTGGTGGTAATCACCACAGGCTGGGGAGGCACGGGCGCATCGGTCTGGGTGGAGATATACAGCCGATACTGCGCCACAAGCTGCTGATCGGCCCCAAAGCACAATACGTCCAGATAATTCACGCCCAGTTCGCCGCCGGCATCCACATAGCCCAGCTGCGACAGCGGCGTGCCGCTGAGCAGCGACAGCCCCGCATACTGGCCGTAGGTGTCCTGCACATGCAGCTGCGCGTCCATCAGCACGGCATTGGCCGGCGCATACAGCCAGTAGCTGCCCTCATAGCCCGGCTCGGTCACCTCCGTGGCCACAGCGGTCATGGGCACGTCGCCCTCCGTCCACGTCAGCGAAAAGATCAGCGCGGGCAGGATCTCCTGCGCGCGCGCAGCCACGGGCAGCTGACAGACCGTCAGCAGCAATGCCAGCAGCAGCGCGCTCACACGCCTCATCATTTCGTTCCTGTTCCAATACTTCATCACGGCGCCTCCTTTGAAGCTTCGTCGATAGTTGCAAATTTTGTGTTTCAATTATATTACGAAAATGTTTTCCCGTCAATCTTTCGCCCCTGCTAATTTCTGCAAAAGCAGGAACTTTCACCGGGTGCGTAGAATATAGCAGGGATTACGAAGCACGGAGGCGTACAGCATGAATGATCGCGCGCTGGAGGAAGTATATGTCAGCGGTGAGGAAGTATTCCATGGCGCTCTTATCAATGTGGAGCACTGGCAGGTGACCCTTCCCAACGGCGAACGCGCAATGCGCGAAATCGTCAGGCATCGCGGCGCGGCAGCCATTGTGCCGCTGGACAGCGAGGGCAATGTGACGCTGGTGCGCCAGCACCGGGTGGCGGTGGGGCGCTTCACCTGGGAGATTCCCGCCGGCAAGCTGGATCATGCGGGCGAAGACATGCTCTGTGCCGCCAAGCGCGAGCTGGAGGAGGAAACGGGGCTGCACGCCGAAAACTGGCGCCTGCTGGTGGATATGGATACCACCCCCGGCTTTTGCAACGAGCATATCGGCATCTATCTGGCCACAGGGCTGAGCCAGCACCAGATGCACACCGATGAGGATGAATTTCTCAATGTGCGCGCCTTCCCGCTGCGCACAGCCGTCGATATGGCCATGGCGGGCGAAATCCACGACAGCAAGACCATTGCCGGGCTGCTGATGGTGTGGCAGCTGCAGCAGGAGCATCCTGCCTCGCTGTGAACACCGCGCACACCTATACAACGTATTCCCAGGGCATATGCATCCCCCGGGGCAGAACAAATTTCTTTTTCCGGAGGCTTCCTGTGAACAAACGGCTTTATCGCATATGGATGGCGCTTCTGCTTGTTCTGCTGGCTGCGGGCATTTTCATCATCCTGTACGGCATATGGCACGACGGCGTGCCCCTGCGCCTGCCCAAAGACGCCAAGCACGCGTTTTCATCACAAATTCATTGCATCCAATCGCAAATTGTGGGATAATATACGAGCTGTCTCTTATACACATCTGACGCTGCCGACGAAGG
>CAMGDO010000283.1 GCA_946042585.1 uncultured Clostridia bacterium | reverse complement strand
CGTGCCATTCTGAGCCAGGCGCTGAGCCAGGCGCTGGAAGGCCGCCTGCACATTCTGGGCATCATGCTCGAATGCCTGCCCGCGCCCCGCGATCACATGAGCCCCTATGCGCCCAAGATCGTGTGCTTCAACATCAACCCCGACAAGATCCGCGAAGTGATCGGACCCGGCGGCAAGATGATCAACAAGATCATTGCCGAAACGGGTGTGAAGATTGACATCGAGGACGACGGCCGCGTGGCCATCGCTACGCCCGATGAGGAAGCTGCCGCCAAGGCCCGCCGCATCATCGAAGGCATTGCCAAGGATGTGGAAGTGGGCGAAGTATATCAGGGCAAGGTCGTGCGCATCCTCAGCACCATGGGCGCTTTCATCGAGCTGCTCCCCGGCAAGGACGGCCTGCTGCACATCTCCAAGCTGGCCAACGAACGCGTTGAGAAGGTTGAAGACGTGCTCAATATCGGCGACGAAGTGGAAGTCAAGGTCAGCGAGATCGACTCCCAGGGTCGCGTGAACCTCATCCGCAACGATATGGTATATACCCGTCCCACCGGCCCGCGTCCCGGCGCCGGCGACCGCAAGCGTCCCCCGCGCCGCGAAAGCACGCCGCGCGACTAATCCCATATCAATATTCCGCAAAAGCCAGGAGCCGCAAATTACGGCTCCTGCTTGCGGTTCATGAGGTATAGCATGATTGAACAATTCACCCTGCCCAACGGTCTGCGCGTGATATGCGAGCAGCTGCCGCACCTGCGTTCCGTTTCCATCGGCGTGTGGGTTAAGGCTGGCTCCATTTTGGAAAGCCCCGCAGAAAACGGCCTGTCGCACTTTATTGAGCACATGGCCTTCAAGGGCACCCAGCGGCGCTCCGCCCTGCAGATTGCCCAGGAAATGGACGCCGTGGGCGGCTATCTCAACGCCGCCACCAGCAAGCTGTGCACCTGCTACTATGCCAAGGTGATCGACGAGGATCTGCCCCTGGCCGCAGATATTCTGTCTGATATCGTGCGGTTTCCCGCAATTGGGGAAAAGGAGCTGAAAAACGAGCGCAACGTTGTGCTGGAGGAGATTTCCATGACGGATGACTCCCCCGAGGATGTGGCATATGATCTGATTGACAGTGCCATGTTCGGCGTGCAGCCGCTGGGGCAAACCATTCTGGGCACCCGCGAGCGCATCGAAAACATCACCCGCGAGGAGATGCTTGCGTTCCGCGCGCGCCATTACAGCCCCATGAACACCGTCGTGGCAGTCGCCGGCAATTTTGAGCTTTCCCATCTCCGCGAGCTGATGGATGAGCACTTTGGCTCCTGGCAGGGAAACACTGGCGAGATTTTCCCCGTCAATCTGGTCAATGCGTCTCCTGTGACGCTGACGGCGGACAAGGACACCGAGCAGGCGCACATCTGCCTGGGCTATACCGGCAAACCCATGGGACACAGCGACACCTACGCCATGGCCGTTTTCAACAGCGTGCTGGGCGGAGGTATGTCCTCCCGTCTGTTCCAGCGCATCCGCGAGGAATCCGCCATGGCATACAGTGTGTATTCCGCGCCCGCGTCCTATCCGCATTGCGGAACGTTCACGATTTACGCCGCAGTGGCGCCCAAAAACGTAAAGACAGTACTCGATCAGATCGACGACGAACTGCAGCACTTCCTTGACAAGGGGATGACGGAAAAAGAATTCTCCATGGCCAAGGCGCAGCTCAAGGGCAGCTTCATCCTCGGTCAGGAAAGCGCCTACAACCGCATGAACAGCATGGGCACCAATCTGTCGCTGATGGGGCGGCTGATTCCCACGGATGAAACCATCCGCCGCATTGACGCCGTCACCTGCGAGGATGCGCTGCGCGTCGCCCGCGAAGTGCTGTCCGCCCCGCGCTCCCAGGCTTTTGTGGGCAAAAGCATCGATGCGCTCCTGAAATAACCATCTACGGAGGAAGAAACCATGGACAGACTGGACGAAATATTCCGCATGCAGCAGGCGCTCAATGAGGATATCATCAACCGCCGGCATCTGGAGGGCATCAGCGATACCGAATGGATTCAGAAGCAGACGCTGGCCATGCTGTCTGAAATGGCTGAGCTGCTCAACGAAGTCAATTTCAAATGGTGGAAAAATCCCAAGCCCGTGGATGACAAGGCTGTCAAGGAAGAGCTGGTGGATATTCTGCACTTCTTTGTCAGCATGTGCCTGCGCGCCGGTATGACGCCGCAGGAGATGTATGAAATCTATATGGAAAAGAACCGGGAAAACTTTAACCGCCAGCTGGGACTGAGCAAAAAGCCCGGCTATGAAGCGCCAAAGGACTGACATGGGCTCTGCCCGCCATAAACCAAACAGCCCTCCGTATGACTCTCTCATACAGAGGGTTCAGGGCGTCGACAAAGTCGCCGCCCTCCGAAAAAACGAAGAATTCGTTTTTTCGGGTTGCAGATTTTCTTGTGATGCGATGCATCACGGCCAGAAAATCTGTAAGGAAGCGGGGTGACCCCCGCTCCTCGAACCG
>CAMGDO010000282.1 GCA_946042585.1 uncultured Clostridia bacterium | reverse complement strand
GTATAATCCACTGCGCACGCGGCTCATCCTGCAGGCGCAGGAGATGGGGCTGCCCTGCGCGGGCGGGCTGTACATGCTGTGCGGGCAGGCGGCGCGGGCGCGCGAGGTGTTCACCGGAAAGAGCGTGAGCGATGAGGCGCTTGCCGCCGCATATGGCGCGCTGCTGCGCGAGCGGCAGTCGCTGGTGCTCATCGGCATGCCGGGCTGCGGCAAGAGCACGATGGGAAAACTGCTGGAAAAGCGGCTGCACATGCCGCTGGTGGATGTGGATGCGGAGATTGTCAAAAAGATCGGCTGCGATATACCCGCCTATTTCCGGGAGCAGGGCGAGGAGGCTTTCCGAAGGGTGGAAAGCGAAGTGATTTCCTCGCTCACGCTGACGGGCGGCAGGATCATTGCCTGCGGCGGCGGCGCGGTGCTGCGGGAGGACAACCGGAAAAACCTGCGGATGAACGGCAGGGTGGTGTGGATTCAGCGCGCGCTGGACAAGCTGCCTGTGGCAGGACGTCCGGTGTCGCAAAGCGCGCCCAGCCTGCAGGCGCTGTATGACGCGCGCAGGGCGCTGTATCAGGCGTGCGCGGATGCGGCAGTGGAAAACAACGGCGAAATTGAGAACTGCGTTGAGCAGATCATTCGGGCCTATCAGGAATAAGGAGAAGAAACATGGGATATTTTCGCGGAGCTATCCGTTCGGACGCGCTGAATATGACCACGCATCTGAACGTCATTCTGCCCGAGCGCGGCGCGCGGGCGGAGAATACGCTGCTCCTGCTGCACGGGCTCAGCGGCGGCGCGGATGACTGGGTGCGCAAAACGGGCATCGAGCGCTATGCGGCCAGATACAATCTGGCGGTGTTCATGCCGGAGGTACAGCGCAGCTGGTATATGGATATGAAGTATGGGCTCAATTACTTCACCTATGTGTCCGAGGAGCTGCCCCGGCTGCTTGCGGGCTCCTTTCAGGCACCCATGGATTCCGAGCATCTGTATGTGGCGGGGCTGTCCATGGGTGGATACGGAGCGACCAAATGCGCGCTGCGCCATCCCGAACGCTTCGCCGGGCTGATTGCGCTGTCCAGCCGCTTTTTCCTGACGGAGAAGCTGGCGGCGATTGAAAACGACCCGGCGCAGCTGAATGAGTGGCGAGCGATTCTTGGCGAGGAGCTGACGCTCAAGCGCGAGGATTGCCTGGAATGCCTGCTCGAGCAGGCTTCGCCTGCGATGCGCCATATGCCCGTTTACATGGCATGCGGCACGGAGGACGTGCTGTATGGCGAAAGCGTGCGCATGAGCGCGATGATGCGCGAAAAGGGCTGGCAGGTGACCATGGAGGAATGGCCCGGCGTGCATGACTGGGCGTTCTGGGACAAGGCGATTCAGCGCGCTCTGGCCTGCCTGCTGGGCGACTAAATGCGCCCGTCCTGCCGCGTGGAGGCATCCAGCGTGACCACAATGGAGGCGTCCTGATAGCGCTGCGTCCAGCCGTAATTGTTCCAGGCGTACAGGTCGGAAAACCTGCGCACGGCAATGCTGCCAAACCCCAGCGCATCGCAGCCGACCGATTGCAGCTTGCGAAGCAGCGCGCTGATTTCGCTTTCCAGAAAGGCGGCTGTGCCGCGCTCCGGCACGCCGCTGTAAACAGAATAGAGAATGACGACGGGCAGCTCCAGCGACAGGAGCAGCCCGTTTTCGCTTTCGGATACGCGCAGGCGCGCCTTTCCGCCCGCTTCCGCGCTGTAATAGCGCCCGTTATAGTGAAACAGAAGCTGCTGCTTCTGGCCTGTGATCAGGCGAAACAATTGCACCTCATACCCTGTCAGCAGCGTATAGCGGCCTTCCATGCCCATGGCGAATGCGCCTGCATATCCGGCTGCGTCCAGCCCCTCCCGGGGAAGGCTGCCGCCCGATACATCGAGCGGCTGCGCCAGTGATGAATCGGCATCTTCATCGGGCGCTGCGGCGGCATAGGCGACCAAGGGGTCTCGCCAGTAGCCCATATAGTCGAGCAGCACATTGGCCAGCGGTGAGGAAGGAATGACGCCGATGGATTCATAGGTCTTAAGCGCGGCGTCGATGTGCTTGCTCAGGCGCTTGCCGATAAAGGGCTGCTGGCGGGTGATGAATTCCTGCGCCTTTCCCGGACACATGACAAGCATGGCCTGCGTGCGCGCGCTCTGGAGGCGGTCGATACAGGCGAGCAGATCGGGCAGGCGGGCGTGCTGAAGCGAGTCCATGCCCACCACCACCTCGCGGAGCTGGCTGAAATGCAGCGAGCGCGGCGTGGCGGCGCTGAGCGCGGTCATGGCCTGCGCCCAGTCTGCGCCGCTGGCGCTGATGGTGAGATAGGTCTGCGAGGCGGAGCCTTCGCCGCCCTCCTCGCCGCCGGACTGCGCGGAAGCGGCATAGCTGGGCACCTTGATGGTGACGGTAACGCCGTCGCCTGCCACATCCACGCCCATGCTGACCACCATCAGATACCTGTCTCTTATACACATCTCCGAGCCCACGAGACGTAGAGGAAT
>CAMGDO010000281.1 GCA_946042585.1 uncultured Clostridia bacterium | reverse complement strand
CGCCTGCGCCATATAGAACGGCGACAGGGAGCAGCGCTTTCCGATACCGTTACGAGGGTATTTCTTCCCCTGCATATCGCCGCCAAACCGGCTGCAGGACCAGTAGGTCTCAAAATCCTCCCAGCGGCTGTCAGGCAGTACCTCCCGCACCAGCGCATCGATGCACCGGACGGCAGACTGCAGATCGCGCTGTTCACGGGTCAATGCATACAGGCGCAGCAGCAGGCTGGCGGACACCGCGCTTTCGGGAGATTGGCTCAGCTCCTCCAGCGCATGGCCATCCTGTGCGTCCAGCCATGCCGGGAAAAAGCCATCCTGCCGCTGAAGCCTGTGCAAGGCATCCGCATAGCTGCGCACATAATCCAGCAGCCGTTCATCCTGCTCCAGTTCTTCATACCAGTCCAGCATTCTCAGCGCTGTCCAGCTCATATCCAGCAGATGACGGGGAGAGCGCCGCAGATCTGCCGTCACCGGATTGCGATTGCTGTTTCCCCATTCATAGGCTTCCCAATGACCATCCTTCACTTGCCCCGCTGCAATGATGACGCCGTCAAACAAACCGTCCTGCTGCGGAAAAGAAAGCGCCAGCTCCCGGGTCATTTCCGCCTTTTCCACCAGATCCTCCCGTCCGGTTCGTTTGCCATAGCGGTACAGTCCCATGGCCGATCGCAGAGAAGAAAACCAGGCGTTATTCCATACGGCACGCTTTTCGCGCTCTGCAAATTCTCCCCGGTAATTGGGGCTCTGCCGCGTGATCACAATCATCTGCGGCGCGCCCACACGCCTGCCGTTGATCGTCATCTCCTGCCAAACGCTCTGCTTCCAGCGATCAAAAGCCCAGCTGTATGTATGCTGCACATAGGGAATCAGCGCCGCGCAGGACGGCAGGCACCCGCTCTCCCTGCGTCCATAGCGCTCCCAGAAGTAGCGAAGAACCGCCTTGTAGGGATTAAACACATCCTCCCCTTCCAGAAGCATCACGCGCATTCTGAAACAGAACTCCCCGGCCGGAAAACGCGCCTCATCCGTCCGTTTATACAGCACATGACCATCGACCTTTGTGGTCGTAATTCCCATTGTCATGATATTGTTCTGTGCATCCAGATCCATAAACCAGCGGTTTTGTCCATTGGGAAAGCCATCCGTTACAGGAAGCAGGCACACCACGCGCGCTGCATCCCCCATCATCAGGCAGGGCGTGCGGAACACATGCATGTCAATTACATGCTGCCCGCCGGGCGTCAGGTGCGGCGTATAATAGAAGGTCGGCTGAAACGCAGGCCGCACCTGCGTCTGCCAGAATGAAGCGGCGCTGTTTTCCGGCACAGTGCCGCGAATCTCCAGAAGATACCGGTTTTCGCTCTCCCTTATCGCCTTGCCTGCCAGATGCCAGCCCTCGGGCTGCAGCCAATCCCATCGAATACACGAAATATCCATACTCTGATTCCTTTCATCCCCGGCCATCCGCTTTGCGCACAGCCGCATCCTGTTATCATCATATCCCCCTTTTCATTCTTTTGCAAGCAGGAGAATCGTCTACAAATCCGGGGCTTCTTCGTGTTTTCATATTGACTATTTTCGATTTGATGTATATAATATAAACTGTATTGAATGAATGAGGTGATCGTATGGAAACTGTGTATGAAGAACGGGCCAGGGTATTCAAGGCGCTGTGCGATGCGCGCCGGCAGCAGATTCTGGAGTTATTGCAAAGCGGCGAGAAATGCGCCTGCGTTCTGATGCGGGAAATGAACATGCCCCAGTCGTCCCTCTCCTACCACATGAAGATTCTGTGCGACTCCGGCATTGTCGCCAGCCGCGAAGAGGAAAGTGGACACATTATCAGATCAGCCGTGCGGGCAGCGAAAACGCGCGACGCTGCAGGAAAGCATCACCGGCAGGAAACAGGCGATATGGAAACGCTGCTGCGCAGGGCATCCAACCCGGACAAACAAAAGGCGTGACGAAAGCAGTCACGCCTTTTTTCTAAAAGACAGCGCGGGCAGGCAGCACCGTTCGGAGCGCCGCTCGCAGTTTATCACGGAAATACGTCTTTTTTTCAGGACAATTCGGTGTTCTTCTGCGAAACGACAGGTTTCCCCTCAGAATCCAGAAGCGGCGTAATCCCCGCTCCATACCCGGATTTCCAGCAAAGATAATTCACGCCAGTCTCTTTGTCCACAAGAATCATCCGAACTCCTTCATCCCGGAGTTGACTTCCATCCCGGAATACAACTTCAAATCTCTCTTCTTTCCTGATCATCTTACTGCTCCTTGAATTGTGATTTGCAGCTTCGCGCTCCCATATTACCATACAGGCAGACGCCTCGTCAACAAAGCCGGCTCAGGCGGCGGCGCTGCGGCAATGCGGAGCGCCAGAGCAAATTGTTCCCTGCATCCGCCGCGGGCGCTATTGAAAAAGTCCGGACGGCATAATATAATAATTTCAGATTCCGCCTGCCTCTTCCATCTGAAATGCATTCGGTCTCTGAGGGGGTCGGCATCGCTGCGAGGAACAACGCCATGACCAATCAGGATATAC
>CAMGDO010000280.1 GCA_946042585.1 uncultured Clostridia bacterium | reverse complement strand
GTATGAATGCATGCTGGAGGCGAAACGGCAGGGGAAAATCCGCTTTATTTCCGCCACTGCGCACAAAATCGGCGTGGCGGAGGAGGTGGCAGGCAGCGGGCTGTATGACACGCTGCAGTTTCCCTTCTGTTATCTGGCGAGCGCGCGCGATATCGCGCTGGTGCAGCGCTGCCGGGAAAACAATGTGGGCTTCATAGCCATGAAAGCGCTGTCGGGCGGATTGATTACCAATGCCCGGGCGGCCTGCGCGTTTGTGTGTCAGTATGACAATGTGCTGCCCATCTGGGGCGTGCAGCGCATGTGGGAGCTGGAAGAGCTTCTGGGCTATGTTTCTGCGCCGCCGGCGATGGATGAAGAGATCAGCGCGCTGATTGAAAAAGACCGCCGGGAGCTGTCGGGCGAATTCTGCCGCGGCTGCGGATACTGCATGCCCTGCCCGGCGGGCATTGAAATCAACAACTGCGCGCGCATGATTCAGATGATTCGCCGCTCGCCATCCCAAAACTGGCTGACCGCGGAGCAGCAGGAGAAGATGATGAAAATCGACGGCTGTCTGAACTGCGGCAGATGCATGACGCACTGCCCCTACGGGCTTGAGATTCCCGCGCTGCTGCGCAAGAATCTGGAGGATTACAGGCAGATTCTGGCCGGAAAGGTTCAGGTATAATCCCTGAGGGCGCGGCAGTGAATTATTAACAAAAGTTCACGCCGGGTTTTGAATCAGTTATGGTTTCTCTGGTATACTCCGTATCGTAAACGAACAAACCACAATCGGGATAGGATAACGGAGGAGACGACCATGAAAAACCTGACAAAGATCTGCAATCTGACCTGTGTGCTGCTGATGGTTCTGCTGCTGGTGCTGCAGTTTGTGCCGTACTGGCATTATGGCGAGGCGTCCGGGGAGAGCACGTCCATCAGTTCGCTCATCTGGTTTCCCGGCGACAACGGCAGCTGTGAAAAGTATCTGAAGGCCAACGATCCGGATTTTGCCATTGACCAGCTGCTGGGCACAGCCATCGGCATTCTGGTGCTGAGCGCGGCGGGCATTGTGCTGTGCAGCATGAAGAGCGACCGTGCGTGGACGGCGCTGTTCCCTGCCGGCTGCGGGCTGATTGGCACCGTGGGCTATCTGCGCCATCCTGCGCTCCAGCTGGGCTCCGCCTGGCAGCTGCATCTGATGCTCAGCATTGCGCTGCTGCTGCTGGCGCTGGTGATTGCGGCGGCATGCGTGATTCAGTATCGCCGCGCGCAGGCATAAGGCAGTTCCCTCTTTCTTCTTCAGGACGCTTCCGGCTGGAAGCGTCTTTTTTCTTGTTTTGGTTGCATTTTGACTGCTGCCATGGTAAAATACAGTCAGTACAGCGCCGCTCCCGGGCGGCTGAAAGGAGAGGCTGCGGATGATTTGTGATGAGGTGCGGCACCCGTAAAACTGAATAAGGGCGCAGCGAAGACAGGCTTGCGCCGCTTGAGAAGCCTTTCAGGAATACTATGACCGACGGTTGTAGCACACTTCAAAGGGTGTGTTATTTTTGTACCCGAATCAGCCGCAGGAAGTAGCGCCTCATGGGGGTGCTTCCTGCGGCATTTTCTGTGAAACAGGAGAAGGATCGAAATGATGAAATTTGAATGCTGCGGCTATGTTCCCGCGCTTAATGATGCTCAGGACGGCGGTATGCCCGCCCGCGTCGTATCCGTGCAAAGGGAACGCTATGGCCTGCTCTGCCCGCAGGGTGAAACGTTTGGACGGCTCAGGAAGAGCGCGTATTTCAGCGGGGAGGAGCTGTTTCCCACCGTGGGGGATTTTGTGCTGATCGACGGCATGTCCGTCAGCGACAGCCAGATTCTGCGCACGCTGCCGCGCAGAACCTTCTTTGAGCGCCGCGACCCCACCCCGGGGCGCGGCGGGCAGGCGGTGGCGGCGAACTTTGATCAGGTGTTCATTGTGCAGTCGCTGAATCAGGATTTCAATGAAAAGCGGCTGGAACGGTATCTGGCGCTGGTGCTCGCGTCCGGTGCGGAGCCGGTGGTGGTGCTGACCAAGGCCGATCTTATGCCGGATCGGGAGAAAGCGCTGGGCGCGGCGCGGCGTCTGGCAGCCGGAGCTGCCGTATACGCCGTTAGTGCGCATACGGGAGAGGGGCTTGATGCGCTGCGCGGCTACATGCAAAGCGGCAAAACATCGGTTTTTCTGGGCTCGTCGGGCGTGGGAAAATCCAGTCTGGTCAATGCGCTGGCGGGCGAGGAAATCATGGCGGTCAGCGCCATCCGTGAGGAGGATGGCAAAGGACGGCATACCACCACGCACCGGCAACTGATCATGCTGGCAAATGGCGCGATGGTGATTGACACGCCCGGCATGCGCGAATTGGGCATGTGGGCGGCATCGGAGGGGGTGAGCGGCGCCTTTGCGGATGTGGAGCAGTATCTGGGGCGCTGCAGGTTCGGCGATTGCCGCCACGAGCGCGAGCCGGGCTGCGCTGTGAGGGCGGCGATTGAGAGCGGAGAACTGCCGCGCGAGCGCTGGCTGTCCTATCAGAAGC
>CAMGDO010000279.1 GCA_946042585.1 uncultured Clostridia bacterium | reverse complement strand
TCCCACAGGCGCTCAAGCTTGTAGAACTGACGCTCCTCCGGATGGAAAACATGCACAAGCACATGACCATAATCCAGAATGGCCCAGCGTCCTTCATTCTGCCCTTCCTTTTTGCGCACAAGCACATCTTCCTGCGCCAGCGCGTCCTCCACATCATCGCACAGCGAATGCACCTGCTGCGCGGTGCGGCCTGAGCAGATGACCATATAGTCGGTAATTACAGTGAGATGGCTGACATCCAGCACGATGATATCCAGCGCCTTTTTATTATAGAGCGCTTCGGCAGCGTGCAGGGCAATGGTGCGTTCATCGATCATGAGAGTTCCTCCTTGTTGGCCAGATCAAGCATGGCCGATTCTGTAAGCGGGCAAAAGCGGTGTCCCTGAGACAGAACATACTCGCGCGTGCGCTGCATGGAAAGGAGCACAGCGCCCTTGAGATTGTGCGCGGCGAGCGCGCGCATTTCGGACAATCCAGGATAATCGCGGCGATTGGGCTCGATGGCATCGGCGATGAAAAGCACCTGATCCAGCGTGCTCATGCCGGGCTTGCCCGTGGTGTGGCAGGCGATGGCGGAGAGTATTTCGGCATCCTGCACATTCATTTCATGCTGCGCGATGGCGGCGGCGACGGGTCCGTGCAGGAGATTGGCGTCCTGCAGCATATCGTCCGGCAGCGTCAGCGCGTATTTGCGGGCGATTTTCTGCATTTCGCTCAGCGGCAGCGGCTTGGCCAGATCATGCAGCATGGCGGCAACCGATGCGCGCTGCATGCATGCGCCATGCCACGAGGCAAGCGCCACAGCGGTTTCACGCACGCCCAGAGTGTGCGCAAGGCGGCTTTCACTCATGCCGCGGGCGGCAAGAAATGCGGCATAATCGGGCTGATACAGACCGTTTGCGGCGATATAGCGCGCAACATCGTGTGGAAGCAGCGTTTCTGCGTCACTGAAGGCGTGAAGCGCGCTGATCACCATGCCGCTGGACGCCTGCATGGGCGGGAGCGGCAGCACGCGCAGCTGCGCGCCGGGAACGCTGCCATGCGCGTCCTCGCCCGGCCGCGGACACACCCAGAATTCACACAGAGAGAAAAGCTCGCCTGCCTTATGCCAGTGCGGCAGGGTGGCAAGCTTGTCTGCGCCCACAATCCAGCAGATTCTCGCGCCGGGATACTGCCTTTTCAAAAGACGAACGGTATCCACCGCATAGCAGGTTTCCTCGCGCAGCTCAATATCGCTGGCCTCAAGCCCCGGATGCGCCTGCGCAGCCAGACGGCACATATCAAGACGCTGCTGCGCTGATGCGGCGGCAGAAGGGCGATGCGCCGGTGTCTGACAGGGAGCCAACAGCACACGATCGGCTCCGTTGTCAAGTGCGGCCAGCGCGGCGCGAATATGCCCCGTGTGAATGGGATCGAACATACCGCCCAGCACGCCGATGGTCTGCATGGTGAAGCCTCCGTGTTGTTTTCTATAAATAGTATACCGCATTTCGGTACAAATTACAAATAGAAAGAGAGGGGAAGCATGCAGGAATATTTGCAGAAAACGCGTCTGAGCGCGGTGATGGATCGTCTGGGCGGCACGGCGCTTCTGTTTGCGGGCAGTATGCTGCTGTTTGTGATGCTGTGGGGCTTGCATCTCACGGCGATTGCGGCAGGGATAGCGACCTTTGGCCTGTGCATGATGATGAGACGGCGTACGCGGGCGCACCGCCTGCAGGTGCGCGAGGAACGGCTGCGGCAGCGAATCGGCGGCGAAATGAAGCTGGAAGCGTGGACGGTGGAGCAGCCGCGGCGCGCGCATTTTGAAACGGCGCTGCTATTGTCAACGGTATATCCGTTGACGCTGCTCAGAACGTATGCGGAGGGCGTGGCGTGCGAGATGAACGGCGAGCAGCTGCTGATTATCTGCGCACAGGCGCATGCGTCCGATCAGGCAACGGCACGCGATGTGGCGGCCATTCAGCGGCTGTGCGGCAGGAAAAAAGCGGCGCGCGCCGTGCTGTGCGGCATGAGCGGACAGACGGCGGAGGCGCAGGAACAGGCGGAAATCAGCCCGCAGGTGCGCTTTATCAGCCGGGAGCAGATGATCAGCCTGGCGGGCGCGGCCTGGCCTGCGACAGACAGGGATCTGGTGGCGCTGGGCAAGCGCAAGCGTGCGCGCCACAGGCCCATGCAATGGCGCCGTCGCATGCTGGATGCGCGCCGAGCGCGCAATTATCTGATGTATGGCTTGCTGCTGCTGGGGATGTATCTGATCACCGGGCACGCGGTGTATCCGCTGCCGGGGCTGGCGTGCCTGCTTCTCATGGCGCTGTGCCGCGTTGCAGGAGAAAGGGGACACAGTCAGCGACCGGAATTATAAATTGTAAAGAAATGGTGGAGCGCGCCGGATGGACAGCCGTGCGCTTGACGAGGCTTTTTGCGTGAAGTATAATAGGAAATGCGTAGAATCATTGCGAAAAGGAACGAAATTTTTCTGAGATGCACGCAATAAAACGGAAGGGTAGTACGCTGTCTCTTATACACATCTGACGCTGCCGACGAAGG
>CAMGDO010000278.1 GCA_946042585.1 uncultured Clostridia bacterium | reverse complement strand
GGCGTCCAGCGCAGCCTTCAGCAGGGTTTTAATGAAAAGTTCCTTTTCCATATTCCTGTATCTCCCTTCCCCTTAGCGGCCGCCCACGGTGATGCTGCTCACGCGGATCATCGGCTGACCGACATTGGTGGGCACAGAGCCGCTCAGGGAGCCGCACATGCCCTGCGCCATGCGCATATTCTTGCCGACGCGGTCAATCTTTTTGAGGATTTCGCTGCCGCGTCCGATGAGCGAGGCGCCGCGCACAGGATGCGCAATCTTGCCATCCTTCACCAGATAGCCCTCATCAACTGCAAAATTGAATTCGCCGGTCGCGGGATTGACCGAACCGCCGCCCATGGTCTTGGCATACAGGCCGTCGCCCATGGTGGCGATGATCTCCGCGTCGTCGTCATTGCCCGCCGCAATAAAGGTATTGCGCATGCGGGAGGTGGGCGCGAAGGAGTAATCCTGACGGCGGCCGGAGCCGGTGGACTCCATGCCCATACGGCGGCCATTCAGGCGGTCTATCATGTAATTTTTGAGCACACCGTTCTCAATCAGCACCAGACGGTTGGTCGGCGTGCCCTCGTCGTCAATGTTTTCGCTGCCCCATTCGTTGGGCATGGTGCCATCGTCAATTGCCGTTACGCAGTCGGCGGCAATCTTTTCGCCCAGCTTGCCGGAAAACTCGCTGGCGCCAATGGCCACGCTGGTCGCTTCCAGGCTGTGTCCGCAGGCTTCGTGGAATACCACACCGCCAAAGCCGTTATCAATGACCACAGGCATAATGCCCGCCGGGCAGGTGGGTGCGTGCAGCATGGTCACCGCCTGCTTGGCGGCAGCGTGCGCCGCCGCTTCGGGATCCACCCGGCTGTCAAACAGTTCAAAGCCCTGCAGCGCGCCGGGGCTGTTGGTGCCCGTCTGGTTCTCCGTGCCATTGCTGGCCACTGCTGCTATGGCAAAGCGGGAATACACGCGGGTATCCGAGGTATACAGGCCGTTGCTGTTGGCAATCCACACATGCTGTTCGCTGTCCACATAGCGAATCATTCCCTGCACCACTTCTTCATACTGGCTGAGCACGCTCTGCGCCGCGCGCATCTTTTCGATTTTGCGTGCCGCCTTGGTGGCGGAGGGCAGAACCAGAACGGGATGACGGTTGACAAACTCCGTCGCCTTAAGCGGCTGTGCGCTGATTCGCGCATCGCTGTGCAGCGCGCTCGCCGCCCGGCGGGCGCAGGCCAGCAGACCCTCCCGGCTGGTGTCGTTGGTAAACACATACACGCTGTTGAAGCCCAGATAGACGCGCACACCGGCGCCGTGTATGCGGCCGCTGGTCACGCTCTCCACCTTGCCCGAGCGCATCATCAGCCCGTTGTTCAGCCTGTCTTCGTAGAAAATTTCGGCAAAATCGCCGCCCGTAGACAGTGCGCAGTCAATCACGTCCTGCGCAATTCTCTTGTCAAGCATTCGTTACCTCCCGATATATGTCATTTTGCTTTTCGCCTAGTTCTGTGTCTGCACCGTATAGATCATGGCGTCCGAGCCTTCGCGCCCGCAGCGCATGCCGGCGCGTTCCGCTGCGCGAAGGAAACGTTCGTCCCGGCTCAGCGCCAGACAATCCTCCGCCTTTTCATGTAGGCGCGCGATTGCCTCTTCGAGCAGCGTCTCGGGGGTGCCGCCATCCACCTTCGAATCAAAAGCGGCCAGTATCCCCAGCCGGGACAGGAGCGGTCGAGCCATCCCCTCGCCCGATACGGCGCAGGTTTTTATATTTGCCTTACGCAGCGCGTACAATACGCGCTTGATCTCCGGCAGGAGGATATCCCCGCCTGCGCGCGTCAGCTCTTCATCCAGAATATCGCATTGCCGCGCCGTCAGAGCCAGCTTTTCTGCCGGGCTGTATGTGCGGCGTGACTTTGTCAGTATCACTTCCAGTGTCTCAGCCGCATTCAGGCCGCCGAGCCTTGCTTCCATTTCCTCGTCCATCAGGATTCCCTGCTCATGTGCCGTTTGCTTCCATGCCCGCAGGCGGCAGTCGCTGGTGCTGACCACAACATCCTCCAGGTCGAAGATCACAGCTTTGATCACCTATTCTCAACCATCCTTTCCGCTGCTTTCTGGTATATTATAGCACATCTCCGCCATCCATTACAAGCAAATCGGACAAAATGACGCTTTCTCCATTCCACTTGACGCATGCGGCGCTTCGCTTTACAATAGTCTCAAGAATCAGCTCAGACGGAGGCAGCGCCATGAAGGAATACAACAAGCTCGTTCGGGACAGGATTCCCGAAATCATCCGTAATAGCGGCGGCACGCCCATATGCGAAACGCTGACAGAGACAGCCTGTCTCTCAGCGCTTGACGCCAAGCTGCAGGAGGAGGTGCAGGAGTATCTTGCCGCTCCCTGCGCGGAGGAAATCGCAGACATTCTGGAAGTGCTGGATGCGCTGTGCGCAGCCCGCGGCATCCCAAAGGACGACCTTTTGCGCATCAAGGAAGACAAGCGCCGTGAACGCGGCGGCTTTGAGCAGCTGTCTCTTATACACATCTGACGCTGCCGACGAAGGCTTAGGTGT
>CAMGDO010000277.1 GCA_946042585.1 uncultured Clostridia bacterium | reverse complement strand
CTTGCCGGACGCCACGCGGCAGAATAAAGGCAGGGGACATGGCGTGTGCCTGTCAGGCCGTCATTTGAGAAATATACGAAACCGGCAACAGAAACAGCAGGCAGAAATCATCGGGCAGCTTTCCTGCCCTTCTTTTTTTGCACTTTGGCAGTCATGCTGCATTCGCTGCAATAAAAAAAACAGGGATCTGCTTTCGCAAATCCCTGCTGTTGCACTCACCTAAGCGGTTAATTACCGGCGCATAGCGGCGAAGCACTCGCTGCAGTAGATGGGGCGGTCGTTCTTGGGAATGAAAGGAACAGTGGTCTCGGCGCCGCAATTCGCACACTGAGTGGTGTAGGTCTCGCGGGGAGCGCCAGGAGCCGGACGGCTGGCCTTGCGAGCCTGACGGCAAGCCTTGCAGCGGGTGGGCTCATTCTGGAAGCCCTTTTCAGCGTAGAATTCCTGTTCGCCAGCGGTGAACACGAATTCCTGCCCACAGTCGCGGCATACCAGCGTCTTGTCTTCGTACATGGATGGTAAACCCCCTGAAAAATTTCTTCGGTTTAAGGAAGGCTGACCTGGTCTTTGACCCCACACTCGCCGGCGGGAGCTTTGCTCATAGCCATCTGGCCCCCACGCTGCTCTCTCGAACGCATCGCGTTCGGCCGGACTTACGTCTAAACCGCACCATGCTCACTGGAAATTTTCCAGCTTACGTGGACCGCTTTGCCTGCGACTGGCTTCGGCTTTCAACCACAGACCCGAACCTTAACCAGCTTCCATTATAGGACTGATTGGCCCAAAACGCAAGCGTTTTTTTTGAAATATTTCGCGAAAACGCAAGGAAATTTATATAAGGCTCTCCTGCAGGCGCCTGTATCCCGTTTCATGGCAATCCCGCGCCTCCTCCAGCGCGAAGGCATACATCTGCCGGGCTGTCCTGGCGCGCTGCGCAGCCATTTTGCGGCCCTGCGCAGTCAGCATGCTTTCCTCCACGCGCGCAATCATGCCATGATACTCATAAAAATAATTGCACACTGCATCGCCTTTGCCGTCCGATACATGGCCCGCTTCATCCACCAGATAGATCGGATCGCCCGCCCGTCCGTGATACAAAAGCATGCGCAGCGTGCCCACCGCGCCGGTGGCATCCAGCTTGTCCGCGTCAAACAGAATCCGCTCCTCCACGCTTTCAGGCGCGCGCCTGCCGCCGAAGCTGTGCGCGGCAATGCACGCCGCCACGCGCTCACAAAACAATGCGTCAAAGCCCTCCTCATGCAAAAACGCCCGCGCCTTGCGCGCGCCCTCTTCGGCATGGCGCACACCCGGCGTTTCCGCCTCTTCCCGGCGGGCAATGTCATGCAGCAGGCACGCGGCAATCACCACATCCCGATCCGCTTGCGGCTCCGTCCGGGCAATTTCCAGCGCATTGTACAGCACGCGCATCACATGGTTTTCATCGTGCGCGCGATCATACACGCAGGCGCGCATATAATTCTCCAGCCGCGCATAGGCATCGCGTTTCATCGCCGTTCCTCCTCGCCGTTTTCTCTGCGCAGATAGTAGCACATTCTCCGCCTTTCTGTCAATTTTCGGGCATAGCACTGTCTCCGCCCGCAAAAAAAGAAGCGCTTTCCCGCGATCATTTCGGGAAAGCGCCCTGTTTTGTTACCAGCCCCTGCGCATAAAGAAGCCGCCCTGGCCGCCGCTCGATGTGGATGTCTGCTCCACCGTCTGCGTGACAGACCCGCTGCTGAGCGTATAGGTATGCCCCACAGCCAGTTCGCCGCAGCTGAACACCACCGACTGCGCGCTCTTTTGCGGCGTCCACCGCATCAGCTCCCGGCCTGTTTCGTCCAGAATAATCAGCTCCTGACCTGCGCTCACATTCATCGTCGTCATAAAGGAGCATTGCTCGCTGCCTGCGTCAAAGCTCTCTGCCATGCCCGCAGCGCCCATCGCCAGCACTGTTCCGCCCGAAACGCGGCACACGCCGCCGCTTTCCGTGCCGCAGTCCAGCGCGCCGTTGCCGCTGTTTGTCGGCCCTTCCACAATCACATAGCCGCCCGTGATGAGCAGATCGCCATTGGAATCGAGTCCGTCGCCCTGTGCATTGACATACACATTGCCGCCGCTGATGAGCATCGTGGGCAGCGTGCCGCTATTTGTATTCATCTGCGTCAGCCAGCCGCGCATGATGCCCCCGCTTCCCGAGCCGTCGCTGGCGTTCATGCCGTCATCCGTGGCTGTCACCTGCACGCTGCCGCCGCTCACGCAGATCTGCGGCGCTTCAATGCCCTCATATGAGTTCGCCACCGTCACGCTGCCGTCCCGGATTTCCACACGCTCGTCGGCATGTATGCCGTCGTCGTCCGAATACAGCGTCATCTCGCCGCCACAAATCACAATCTCCGTGCCCGCATGCAGCGCATCGTCCTGCGTGTCAATCAGCAATCTGCCGCCGTTCACATACAATCCCGCCGCCGCCTTGAGTCCCTTGCGGCTGATGCCGGAATCCGTGCCCGCCGTCTCCCACCTGTCTCTTATACACATCTGACGCTGCCGACGAAGGCTTAGGTGTA
>CAMGDO010000276.1 GCA_946042585.1 uncultured Clostridia bacterium | reverse complement strand
CCTCTTCGTCTCGTGGGCTCGGAGATGTGTATAAGAGACAGATCTGATGGTGACCAGCGAAGGCCCCGAGGATGAGGGCAGCGTGGGTCTGACGATGGACAAGTTTGCCGAGTGCCTGATGGAAATTGACGAGAAGCTGACGGACTATACCATTCAGGTGGCCTACAACCTCGACGGCGGCTCCTCCTCCACGCTGGTATTCAAGAATGAAAAGGTGAACGCGCCCACCAACCCCAAGAAGCGCTATCTGAGCGATATCATCTATTTCGCCAGCGCTTGGCAGGAATAAGCAATCAATGCGCCATACACCGGAAAAGACGGGTTCTTTTCCGGTGTTTTTTTGTGCGGACGGACGGCGGAGGCGTGAAAAACGTGAATTTTTTTTGCAGGCTATTGACAAACCTATGGAATGGTGCTATTCTATCATCGTTGTTAGCACTCGACCACATTGAGTGCTAACAATAGAGAGGGAGGCGAAAGCGATGGAGATGGATGAACGGAAGCTGCGGATTCTGCAGGCCATCGTGGACGACTTCGTGCTCAACAATACGCCTGTGGGCAGCCGCACGCTCTCCAAGATCAGCGGGCTGGGCGTATCCAGCGCCACCATTCGCAATGAAATGGCGGATCTGGAGGAAATGGGATATCTGATTCAGCCGCATGTGTCGGCGGGGCGCATTCCCAGCGACAAGGCGTATCGCCTGTATGTGAATGTGCTGCTGCGCAACGGGCTGCGCGAGGAGGAGCGCGATGCCATAAGGCGCGTGTTCAACGCCCGCGTGCATGATATGGAAGACGTCATCACCCTGTGCGCGCAGACCATCAGCGATCTGACCCACTATACCGCGCTGGTGCTCACCCCCCGGCAGAGCGATCTGAAGATTGCCAATCTGCATCTGGTGCCGGTGACGCGCGGTAGCGCCCTGCTGATCATCGTGACGGACTCGGGCGTGGTGCGCGATACGACCATCCGCGTGAGCAGCGCGCTGGACAGCGATGCGCTCTATGCCATCGGCAGGATGCTCACCGAGCGCATGAAGGGGCTGTCGCTGCGGCAGGTGCGCGAAATGCTCTATGGCTATGCGGCGCATTCCGACGCCGACGCCCGGGTGCTTTCGGGCATTGCGGAGTTGGCGGGACAGATGGAAAAGCAGACGGATTCCGACCGCGTGATGGTGGGCGGCGCGCACAACATTCTGTACTATCCCGAGTATGCCCAGGTGAGCCGTGCCCGCGCGTTTATGGACGCGCTGGAGGACAAGAAGGCGCTGGTGCAGCTGATGCGTCCCGAGGGTGAAGGCATCACCGTGCGCATTGGCGAAGAAACGGGCATGATGGAACTGAGCGATTGCTCCGTCATCACCGCGCCCTACCGCGTGGGACGCGGATATCTGGGCAGCATCGGCATTATCGGCCCCACCCGGATGAACTACGCGCGAACGATTGAAACGCTCGACATGCTCGCGCAGGAGCTGACGGATATTCTGTCCGTGAGCGGAACATAAAAACCACTGGAGGCAGACAAAACGAAATGAGCAAAAACAAGCAGCAGCCTGAAAAGGAGCAGGAGGTTGTGGAAACCCCCGTATCCGAACCGGAAAACGACGGCGCCATGGAAGCGGAGCAAAAGCCTGAGGAGCTCCCTGCGCAGCTGCAAAAGCAGCTGGAGGAAGCCGTGGCTCAGCGCGATGAATACCTGAACATGGCGCAGCGCGTGCAGGCGGACTTTGAGAACTTCCGCCGCCGCAACAACGCCGTGCGCGCGGAGGCCTATGAAGACGGCGCGCGGGCGTTTATCAAGACGATTTTGCCGGTGATGGACAATCTGGAGCGCGCGCTGGCTGCCGAAAGCCAGGACAATGCGCTGCATGAAGGCGTCAGCATGGTGTATCGCCAGCTGCAGGAGGCGCTGGAAAAGCGCGGCGTGGCGGTGATTGACCGCGCCGGAGAAAAGTTTGACCCGAACCTTGAGAATGCCGTGATGCAGGGCGACGCCAGCGAGGGCGAGCCGGGCACGGTGTGCGCCGTGCTGCAGAAGGGCTATAGAATGGGCGATTTCGTGCTTCGTCACGCCATGGTCCGGGTTGTGGCAGAATAAGCGTACTTCACACCAGCCGCCCGGGGCGGCGCGTGTGTTTCCATAAATCACTGAAATCTACGAAATAATTGGAGGAAAAAACAATGAGCAAGATCATCGGTATTGACCTGGGTACTACCAACAGCTGTGTGGCCGTCATGGAAGGCGGCGAACCCGTTGTAATCGCCAACAGCGAAGGCGCGCGCACCACGCCCTCTGTCGTGGCCTTTACCAAGGACGGCGAGCGTCTCGTCGGCCAGATCGCCAAGCGTCAGGCCATCACCAACCCCGACCGCACCATCTCTTCCATCAAGCGTCAGATGGGCACCAACTACAAGGTGACCGTGGATGGCAAGGCGTACAATCCGCAGGAAATCAGCGCCATGATTCTGCAGAAGCTCAAGAGCGACGCGGAGAGCTATCTGGGCGAAACCGTCACGCAGGCCGTCATCACCGTGCCCGCCTACTTCTCCGACAGCCAGCGCCAGGC
>CAMGDO010000275.1 GCA_946042585.1 uncultured Clostridia bacterium | reverse complement strand
CGGTAATAGACACCGCCAGGCTCCGCCTGCGTCCCCTGACCATGCGCGATGAGAAGGACATGTTCCGCTATGCCAGCGATCCCGCCGTCAGCCGCCATGTGCTGTGGGAGACGCATGAAAACCCGCGTCAGACCCGCGCGCACCTGCGCTCCGCCCTGCGCCAGTATCGCGCGGGCGATCCCTCCTCCTTCGCCATCGAGCGAAAGAGCGATCACCGGATGATCGGCACCATCGGCTTTATGTGGATCAACTGCGAGCACCGTAGCGGCGAGGTGGGCTATTCTCTGGCTCGCGACTGCTGGAATCAGGGCTACGCCACCGAGGCGCTGGGCGCGGTGCTGCGCTTTGGGTTTGAAACGCTGCGGCTCAACCGCATCGAAGCGCAGCACACGGTGGAAAACCCCGCTTCAGGCCGCGTGATGGAGAAATGCGGCATGCGGCGCGAGGGCGTGCTGCGCCAGCGCGTATACAACAAGGGCAGCTTTCAGGATGTCGTGCTCTACGCCATGCTGCGCAGCGATCCCCGTCTCCCCGGCAATACACCTTCCCTATGAATTTAGAAATAAAGGAGATTCAGACATGTTCAAGTACAAAACCCACGGCACCTGCTCCACTCAGATCGATCTTGAAATCGAAGACGGCATCATCACCGCCTGCACCATTCACAACGGCTGCCGCGGCAACACCGCGGGGCTTGCCAAAATGGTCGTTGGCCGCAAGGCGGATGATGTGAAGGCGCTGCTGCGCGGCATTCCCTGCCGCGGCGCCACATCCTGCCCCGATCAGCTCTCCCGCGCCATCGAAGCATATGAGCAGGAGGCAGCAAAATAATGGCCAGCTCTCCAAAAAAGAACCGCCGTCAGACGCTTGTGCGCATCCTGTGCGGCTTTCTCGCCTTTCTCATTGCCGGCTCCTCGCTGGCCGCGCTGCTGAGCGTGCTGTAAATGACCAATGTTCCTTCCCTTCACCGGGTATACTGTAAACAACATCATTCAAGGAGGTTTTTCCCATGGAACTGAAAGGCTCCCGCACCGAAAAGAACCTCATGGCCGCCTTTGCCGGCGAGTCCATGGCCCGCACCAAATATGACATCTATGCCAGCGCCGCCAAAAAGGAAGGCTATGAGCAGGTTTCCGCCTTCTTCACCGAGACCGCGCTGAACGAAAAAGAGCATGCCAAGATGTGGCTGCGCGCGCTGGGCGGCTTCGCCGAGGGCAAAACGGCCGGCGACACCATCAAGAACCTGACCGCCGCCGCCGAGGGCGAGCATGAAGAATGGGTCAATATGTATCGCGAGTTCGCCCAGGTCGCCCGCGAGGAGGGCTTTGACGCGCTGGCTGCGCGCTTTGAGGGCGTCGCCTCCGTGGAAAAGGCGCACGAAGCGCGCTACAACAAGCTGTGCCAGAACCTGAAAGACGAAAAGGCCTTTGTGCGTGAGGAAACCGTCACCTGGCACTGCCGCAACTGCGGCTATATCTTCGAGGGGCCCGAAGCTCCCGCCGCCTGCCCCGTCTGCGCGCATCCCCGCGCGTATTTCGAGCTGGAGCAGACCAATTACTGATCCAAACAGGGCAGCGTGCCGGCAGCACCGGCGCGTTGTCTTTTTTTATGGCCTTTTCCGGCAAATGAGCGCCGTCCGTCTGCGCGTCCCTTGCAAACCGCGCGCAAATCCTGTATACTATCGCCATACGAAAGGAGCGATGACCGTGATTCAAGCCGCCCTGTTTGATATGGATGGTCTTCTGTTCGACACTGAGAATCTGCATATGATTGCCGCAGTGGAATGCGGAAAAAAGCTGAATATGCCCGTCACCTACGAGTTGATGGTGAGCAGCCTGGGCATCAATGAAGAAACCTGCAGCGTGATGTTCCGCAAGGTGGTGCCCTCTTTCGATCCCGATATCTTCTGGCCCGCCTTCCATCGCTATCTGTATGACTATATCCGCGAAAAGGGCATGCCGCTCAAGCCCTATTGCCGCGAAATTCTCGAAACGCTGCGCCAAAACGGCATCAAAATGGCGCTGGTCTCCTCCTCCCAGTCCTCCGATATTGACTTTTATCTGGAGCATTCGGGGCTGCGGGAATACTTCTCCGCCATCATCTCGGGCGATATGGGCTTCAAAAGCAAGCCCGCTCCCGATGTGTATCTGCATGCAGCCGAGCTGCTGCAGGTGGATATTCACGCCTGCGCGGTGCTGGAGGATTCGCCTTCCGGTCTGGCCTCCGGCCGCGCTGCGGGCGCGCGCACCATCATGGTGCCCGATCTGAAGCCCTACACCGAGGAAATGGCTCCCAACTGTGATCTGGTTGTGCCCTCGCTGCGGGAAGCCTGCGAGGACATTCTTTCGCGCATATGCCGATAAGCATCGTCTGCGCAGGCCGTCTGCGCGAAAAATACTGGCGCGACGCGGCGGATGAATACATCAGGCGTCTGTCGCGCTATAACAGAACCGACGTCATCGAGGTGCCCGATCAGCCCGAAACCACCGGCGAAATCGCCATCAGAAAAGAGGGCGCGGATATGCTTGCCCATATCCTGTCTCTTATACACATCTCCGAGCCCACGAGACG
>CAMGDO010000274.1 GCA_946042585.1 uncultured Clostridia bacterium | reverse complement strand
AGATTCCTCTACGTCTCGTGGGCTCGGAGATGTGTATAAGAGACAGATCACATGCGATCTGGCAGAGGAAGCGCTGCGCGAGGTATTTGCCAAGCACGAGCCGCACTCCGTCACCTGTGAAGATGTCATTTCCGCCGTCTCGGGGTTCTACAATGTCACGGTGGATGATCTGAAGGGGCCGCGCCGCAACCGCGAATTTACCATGCCGCGCCAGGTGGCGATGTATCTGTGCCGGGAGCTGACGGACTGCTCCATGTCCCGCATCGGCTCGGTGATGGGCAATCGCGATCACACCACCATTCTGCATGGCTGTGACAAGGTGGCAGAGGACATCCGCACCTCTCAGGAATTCGCCGCGCTGGTTGACGATATCCGCCATCAATTGCAGCACGAATGATGCCGTGCGCATCTTCAATTTCAATTCAAAAAAACAAATGAATATGGAAAGCGCCTCCCTGCCATAATAACGCATGAAAGCAAGGAGGTGTTTTCTTTGATTCTGGACAAAATCGCATTGCTTCTGGTCATTATCGGCGCCATCAACTGGGGGCTGATCGGAATTTTCCGCTTTGATCTGGTCGCTTCCATCTTCGGCGGTCAGGCAGCCATGTTCAGCCGCATCATCTATACGCTGGTGGGCGCAGCGGGTCTTTGGTGCATATCGCTCCTGTTCCGCGACCGCGAAGCTGTGAAAAGCTGATACGCCCGGGCGCTCACAACGCGTCAGAACACTAAAAAAACCCTGCTGTCAAAACAGGGTTTTTGTTGTTATGCTCAGCGGCGATGCTGCCTGAGGAAATCCCGAAGCATTTCCATCGCGCCGGACAGCACACGGGCCTCGGGCAGCATGACGATACGCACGCGGATATCCTCGTTCCAGTCAAATCCGCCTCCCGGAATGACCAGAACATGCTTTTCATGCAGGAAGCGCATGGCAAAATCATGCCCGTCCTCAAAATCATACATCTGTCCGTCGATGCGCGGGAACAGATAAAACGCCGCGCGATTGGGCACAAAGGACACGCCTTCGATCTTTTCGAGCACTTCCAGCGTGGCCTTGCGCTGCTCAAAGAGACGTCCTCCCGGCACCAGCATGGCCTGCGTGCTCTCGCTGTCCGCCAGCGCTGCGGGAATGACCAGCTGCGTGAGCGCATTGCCGCACAGGCGCATGGAGGCCAGCTGCGTCACTGCATCCTTTATATCCTTCAATTCATCTTTGGGACCGGAGAACACCATCCAGCCGCAGCGGAAGCCGCAGATGATATGGGATTTGGACAATCCGTTGAAGGTGATGCACGGCACATCGGGCGCCAGTGCAGCCACACTGTCGTGGCGCAGCCCGTCCATGACCAGCCGGTCATAGATTTCATCCGCCAGCAGGACCAGATGGTTTTTGCGCGCAATATCGGCAATCGCCAGCAGCGTTTCCCGGCTGTACACCGCGCCCGTAGGATTATTGGGATTGATAATGAGAATTGCCTTGGTACGCTCCGTCACCTTGGCGGCAATATCCGCCGGGTCGGGGTTCCAGTTGTTCTGCGGATCGCAGCGGTAAAAAACCGGTTTGCCCGCGCAGATATAGGCATTATTGCTCCACAGCGAATAGCAGGGCGAGGGCATCAGGATTTCATCGCCCGTGCACACCAGCGCCGTCATGGCCATGGAGGCCGCCTCGCTCACGCCGTTGCACACAAAAATATCCCCCGGCTTGATGCCCTGCAATCCGCGCCCGATATGATAGGTGCAGATCACGTCGCGTGCAGACGGCATGCCGCGCATATCGCAATAGGGCACCGCTTCGTCAATATGCCGCGAAAGAGCAAAGCGCACGCTGTCGGGCAGCTCAAACCCAAAGCTGCCGGGATTGCCGGTATTGAGCTTGAGCACCTTTTCACCCGCTGCCTGCATGCGCAGCGCCTCTTCATACAGCGGGCCGCGAATGTCCGAGTGAACGAGTTTCATTCTGTCTGAACGCGTAATCATATGCTCTCTCCTTTATTGCGTCACACTTCAATCACTTCGACGCCCGCCACGCAGGCATCCACCAGCGCATCAATATCCAGACACGCCTCGGCGCGCTCGACATGCTCCATTTTGGGATGGGTGGCGGGATGGCGGGGAGTAAACACCGTGCAGCAGTCCTCGTAGGGCAGGCATGAGGTTTCATAGGTGCCGATCTTTTCCGCGATGCGAATGATTTCTATCTTGTCATTGCCAATCAGCGGACGGAAAACGGGCATGCCTGCCACCGCATCGGTGCAGCACAGCGCCTCCAGCGTCTGGCTGGCAACCTGACCAATGCTCTCGCCCGTCACCAGCGCCAGCGCGCCCTCTTTGCGGGCGATCTTCGCCGCAATGCGCATCATAAACCGGCGCATAATCAGCGTTCCGTATTCCTCCGGACACTTTTCATGAATCAGCAGCTGCGGCTCGGTAAAGGGTACGATATACAGCCGGATCCCGCAGCAATACTGCGACAGCTGCCGTGCCAGCGCGATCACCTTTTCTTTGGCGCGCTCGCTGGTATAGGGCTGTCTCTTATACACATCTGACGCTGCCGACGAAGGCTTAGGTGT
>CAMGDO010000273.1 GCA_946042585.1 uncultured Clostridia bacterium | reverse complement strand
CACGGTTTTCAGCCCCATCCGCGCTGCCGTCAGATCGTTTCCCGCGCTCTTTACCAGCAGATTCAACGCCGCTTTGGCGATGCCATCCGTTTTGGCCACCTGTGTTGTGATCGGCACAAGGTAGCCTTCTCCATCCTGATAATACACCGTGACTGCCTGCATGCTGGCCGGAGCGGCCGTGGGGGAAGTCAGCGTGGTTGATACGTTTTGTGAAAGCATGCTGTTTTCATAGCGGCTCATGGCCGTTTCGTTTCCGCGCAGCGCCAGTGCCACCACCAACGCCGCGGAGGTCAGAATCAGCATGCGTTCCACATCCACCCGAGTTACCTTCCATTTCAGTTTCACCTGTTTCACCCCTTGCAATTGCTTGTGTGGCATTGTATGCTGAACTTTTTTGTGGTATGATTCAGTGGGTGATGCTTTATGCCGCTTGACGGCCTGACACTTGGATTTATTGCGAGAGAACTGAACGCAGCGCTTGCGGGCGCGCGGGTGGAGCGAATCACACAGCCCGAAAAGGACATGCTTCTTCTCACGCTTCGCAATAACGGCAAAAACTGCAAGCTTATTCTGTCCGCCAGCCCCAGCTTCGCGCGTGCGCATCTGACGCAGGGGCAGTTTGTCAACCCCATGGATGCGCCCATGTTCTGTATGCTCATGCGCAAGCATCTGTCCGGCGGACGGATTCTGGATATCAGCCAGCTGCATGGCGACCGTGTGCTGCTCTTGCGCTTCACCGCGCAGGATGAACTGGGGGACACGCATCCCTATGAAATGTATCTGGAGGCCATGGGACGCCACAGCAACCTCACGCTCGTGCGCGACGGGCGCATCATTGATGCAATTCGCCATGTTACGGACGATATGAGCCGCGTGCGACAGGCACTGCCCGGCGTTAATTTCATTCTGCCGCCCGCGCAGGAAAAAATTGCGCCCGAGGATGCCGCGGAGGAAGCGCTGCATGCGCGGCTGTCCGCCTGCTCCGGACGGCTGGATAAAGCGCTTTCGCAGTCGGTATCCGGGCTTTCCGCCGTTGCCGCCCGGGAATTGTGCTTCCGTCTGACAGGCGCGGAGCAGACAGATCTTTCCGACGTGGACCTTATTGATGTCTGCGCGCGTCTGAGTGTATTTCTGCAGCAGCTGCCTATGAAAGCGCCGCCAATGGTGCTGCTGGATGAGACGGGCTTGCCGACTGATGTGTTTCCCTTTCTCTATCTGTCCTATCCGTCTGACCGGCAGCGCCCAGCACGCACGCTGTCTGACGCGCTGGAAATGTTTTATGACAGCCGCGACCGCCGCGACCGCATTCAGCAGCGCTCTGCCAGCCTGCGCAGGCTGCTCAGAACGCATCTGGAGCGCTGCGAAAAAAAGCTGGCGCTGCAGGAAGAGGAGCTGCTGGCAGCCGATCAGATGGAAGACTATCGCGTGATGGGCGAACTGCTGACCGCTCAGCTGCATCTGGTGCCGCGCGGCGCGGAGAAGGTTTCGCTGAACAATTACTATACCGGCACAGCGATGGAAATCCCGCTGGATGTCCGGCTGTCTCCGGCGCAGAATGCGCAGCGCTATTTCAAGCGCTATCAGAAAGCCCGTGCGGCGGCGCGTCTGGCAGCCGAACAGAAGAGCAGAACGCTTGCCGAGCTGCAGATTCTGGAGGAAGCGCTGTGCGATCTGGAGCAGAGCGAGAGTGAGGACGATCTTTCCGATATCCGCAGCGTGCTGATGGAGGCGAACTTTATCAAAAAGCCCGCGTCCGAGCGCAGAAAGCAGCCTCCAAAGCAGCGGCAGTCCGCGCCCATGCGTTTTGAGGCGGAGGATGGCACGAAGATCTCCGTGGGCAAGAACGCGCTGCAGAATGAGCGGCTCACGCTTGCTGCCGGCGGCGATGACATGTGGCTGCACGCCCGGAATATGCCTGGCTCGCACGTCATTATTCATACAGAGGGAAAGCCTGTCAGCGACGCGGCGCTGAAGGATGCGCTTCGTCTTGCCGCCTTTTACAGCAAGGCGAAGGGCGACAGCGTGCCTGTGGATTATACATTGCGCCGGTTTGTCAAAAAGCCCTCCGGCACGCCTGCCGGCTTTGTCACCTTCACCCATCAGAAAACGCTGATCATCACGGCCACAGAAGCGGAGATTCGTGCCATTCGCCAAAGAAAACAATGAAAAAGCAGCTTTCTCATTTCCAAATGGTCTTTTCTATAGTACAATATATAGTATGAGTTTATTCAGAAAGGACGGTACACTATGCGAACGGAAGATTTTCTGCGCGAGGTAACCGCGCTGCCCGGTCTGTCCGGCAACGAAGGAGCCGTGGCGCAGTATATTGCCGACGCGTTTACACCCTATTGCGATGACGTGCGCATCGATGCGCTCAACAGTGTCATCGGCCATAAGAAGGGGAATGGTCCCAGGGTCATGCTCTGCGCTCATCTGGATGAAATCGGCCTGATGGTGACCCGCATCGAAAAGGACGGTTCGGTGCGCATGGGCAGCGTGGGCGGCGTGGATCCGCGCATTCTCCCCGGTATGCGCGTGACTGTGTATGGCAAGGAGAAGCTGATGGGCGTGATCGGCGCCAAGCC
>CAMGDO010000272.1 GCA_946042585.1 uncultured Clostridia bacterium | reverse complement strand
TTCCTCTACGTCTCGTGGGCTCGGAGATGTGTATAAGAGACAGAATGTGGGGCGGGTGGCGCGGATGCTGGAGACGGATGCGCGGGGCTATGCCGCCATCCGTCAGCTGGCTGGGTGCGTGGGGTCGCAGGAGGCGCTGGCTACCGCTATTGCAGACGCGTTTGACGGAGCGGATGAGGATGACGTTTCGCTGCTGTATATCTGCACGCACGGATTGTATGACCGCGTGACCTTTACGCCCTCGCTGGTGCTGTCTGACGGCATTGTCGAGGAGGCGGTGACGGCGCAGGTGCTGCGCGATATGCTGGATGCCGTGCCGGGCACAAAGGTATTGGTGCTGGATGCATGCAACAGCGGCGCGTTCATCGGCAAGGGCGCATGGGATGAAGCGCTGCACAACACCTTTCAGGGCGCGCAGTATCAGGTGCTCACCAGCGCGGGAGCAAGAGAAAACAGCTTTATCTGGCATGATAACGCCGGATTGGGCGGTGGCAGCTATTTTGCGGCGGAACTGTGCGACGGGCTGCGCGGACGCACCTTTGATCTGAACGCCGACGGTGTGGTGACGCTGCTGGAGGCGCGGCAGGGACTTAAGGAAAACCACGGCGCGTCCACCGCGCAGTGCTATCCGGAACAGAGCGGTTTTGCGCTGTATGTCTATGATCCTGATCAGAATGCGGCGACGGAGCGTCCCATCAGCGATCTGGTGATGGACAAAAGAGCGTTAACGGCAGGAGAGGACACACTGTATTTCAGCTTCACCGTCACCCGCCCCGTCCGCGTGCAGTATCAGCTGATCTATTATAAAGACGGCGCATGGCGGTTTGATTCGCCTCAGATTGTGGAGGATGTGGAGAACGAGCAGGGTGCGCTGCTGCCGGGGCGCAAGGAGCGGTCGCTGACGCTGACAGCGGAGGATGAAGAGCCGTTCGGCTATGTGCTTTTGCAGATTGTTGCCCAGGAAGGACGGCGCGCCATGCTGGCGGGCAGCCGGCTCATCAGCGTGCAGCAGGCGCAGGCAGATCCGCGTCTGCGCGTGTGGTCATCCGCTGCGTTTTCTCCAGAGACCGGGGAAGAACTGGCGGTGTATGTGCGGCATGATTTCCCGTGCAGCCTTTCGGTGACCGTGCGGGATGCGGCGGGCGCCGCCGTGCGCAGGCTGGCATACAAGGCGCCTTCGCGGCCGCTGGGAATCCGGGAAAACGGCAGCATTTTTTACTGGGACGGCAAAACCAACGCAGGCGAGGATGCGCCGGCGGGCGAATATACGCTGGAAGTCAGCTGTGTGCTGGATGGCGCGAAGTATTCTGTGATCAGCTCGTCTGTCGCGCTGGAACGATAGCACAGCTTTCGGACAGAAAAAAAGAGGGCGAAAGCCCTCTTTTGGTTTGGTTGTTTGGGATCAGAGGATGATCGCGGCATTCTCCCGGATGCCATAGGTGCGGATGTAGGCCTCTTCCATGGGAATCCATCGCTCCTGATAGCGCTGCAGCTGCTCGTCGCCGTCGCGTGTACGGATGCGGAGAAGCTGCTCCGTCTTCTCCACATCGCTGAAGGCGCGCACATGCATGTATTCGCCCAGCTGCGGATGGCAGCTGTATGCGCCTTCCACCAGCCGGATGCGGCTTTCTGCCACCTGCTGGCTTTCCGAAAAGGTCATGGAAGCGCAATCAAAGCGCGGATAGGCGAAGGCGTCTGGATGGACAAGGTGCGGCAGCACATCATCCCGGAAACGCTCGTAGTGGACGTTGCCGCCGGGCTGAGACAGACGTGTCGGCGTGCGTAGCGCGGCTGGCAGGAAAAAGTCATCCATATGAATGACGCCTGCGCCGGTAATGCTGGAAAAATCCGCCGACAGCGTGGTTTTTCCGCTGGCAGCGCGGCCATCCAGAGCAATGATGCATATCCCCGTTCTGGACGCGGCGGCGGTCAGCAGCGGCAGCATGCGCGCAAGGCGTGCGCTGATAATACGATATGCCGGCTGCTCTGCGGCGCGGTAGCGGGCAGAATGATGAACGGCGTGAATGCCATCTGACAAACAGGCGTTTTTTTCAGCCTGCCATTGCGCGGCGGAAAAGGGGAGCTTCTCCGCTGCGCACAGCGTATCCACGATTGAAAGATACTGCGAAAAGCGCGTATCGCCCTGCGCGCGGGGACGGCAGGAACGGGAAAACAGCGAAAAAAGCCACTCTTGCGGCAAATGCAATGCATTCCATGCGCGCAGATTCACACGCACGGTATCCTCCGACAGGGGCTCGCTCAGGGGCTCGGCAGCATTTTCGCCGCATGCGGACAGCTCGGCAAGCAGATATCGCCGGGCCGCGGAGGGATCGCTGAGCAGGTGCTCGGCGCCAAAGGCGGCCTGATAGCACATTTTGAGCGCGTCCTGCGGCTGCATGGCGGGGTGCTGCCGCGCCTGATCGAGCAGACAGGCTGTGAACAGCATGTTATTTCCTGATGCGCGGCAGAATGATGCGGGCCAGATAAATGACCAGGCATGCGCCGGCGGTGGAGATGATGATGCTGCCGATCACATTGGTGGAGCCAAGACCTGTCTCTTATACACATCTGACGCTGCCGACGAAGGCTTAGGTG
>CAMGDO010000271.1 GCA_946042585.1 uncultured Clostridia bacterium | reverse complement strand
CCTGTCGCGTTCTCAGGATATATTATAACAGAATCCGTATGCAAATTCAACTATGCATCCGTGTCTTCTGTTATCAGGGGTTTTCATCCTCCTCAACCTCAATCCACTCAATCAGCGACTGTGCATAAGTGCGGCTCATGTATTTGGTGGAGAAGAAGCCCTTTTTGCCGTTGGATGCCTCCACCACTTCAATATCCGCATACTGCGGCTCAAAGCGGAAGCGCGCCTGTGCGCCCAGCAATTCATCCTCCGTCATCCAGAACGGCGTATCCTCCAGCTTGGAAAACTGCGTAGGCCGCGGATACAGCGATGAATCCGACCGGGCGACCGTTGCGATGGTGTGCAGGATGTCCTTCTCCTGAATCATCGAATCCAGCTCGGCGTAATGACGGGTCATGATCGTGCCGTCATAGTAATAGGTATCCTTCCGCCCCTTGAGAACGGCGATATCCTTCAGCTCCAGCGGTGTTTCCTCTCCGCCCAGCGCGGCAAGCAGAGCGCTCATTTCTTCCTTGTTCACGCCCTCCGGCGGACGATTCACCAGCGACTTTCTGGAGGTCACCTTGTTCTCAATGGTACGGGCACGCAGGTGCTCATAGAGCACCTGCGCGCCTTGCAATGTATTATTCGATTCGATTTCGCTCATCAGCCCAGCAGACCGAGCGCTTCAAGATCGTCAGCAACATCCTTCAGTTCGAACTTCTCGAGCGTCGCACGGGTGGGAGCGCCGTTCTCGTTCCAGCCGAACTCGTTGTAGAACATGGTCAGCGCATCCTGCCAGTCAGCATGGCTCAGGTAGGTATTGCCTTCCTGATAGGCCTTCTCATCGTCGTACACCCACTCGGCAACCACGTCATGGGTATGACGCATGTCGGCAGTCTTGTACGCCATGATGGTCATCGCGCGATGCAGCTGGATGCAGCGTTCCGTGGCGTGGTCCAGGGATTCCTGGGTCCATTCTTCGCCGGTGATGGCAGACATATACTGCGCTTCCACGCTCAGATCGCCCTTGTAGCCGCGTTCCTTGCGGGGAGAGAAGGTCATGGGCCACACCCAGTTGCACAGGGTGAAGCTGTCATGCAGCACCTGACGCATCACGCCGAACTTGGCGAACTTCGCCTTGCTCTGGTTCATCACGGTGTAATTCTTGGGAGCATCCAGAGCGCCCTCGCCGAATTCGCCTTCGATGATGCTCTTCTGGATGGCATAGGGCAGACCGGAACCGGTGATGTTCACGATGGTGTGGCACATACCGTCGCGGTTATACAGCACGTTGGTCAGCAGACCGACCTGCGCAGCGGTTTCGGAGGAGTGATGCTTCTTGCCGCCCATCACGCCCCACAGGCCCAGCGCCTTGGAATTCAGATAGGCATCGCCCATCAGATCCGGGAAGGTCTTGGCCACAAAGTAGGCGCCCTGCGTCAGCTTGGACATATTGTGGTTGGGATTGATCAGCGCAGCATAGAACTCATCCAGCGCGTTGACATCGCCGTTGTTGGCGCGATCCCAGGGCAGAGCGTTGTACTCGTCCTCGGTCAGGATCTGCTTGAGGATCTTGTGGTCATCCGCCATCACATAGCCCAGCGTGGCAGCCAGCTCGCCGTAGTTGTCCCACAGACCCAGGTTATCGGACATGATCGCGGAGTAAACGTTCAGCATCAGCTTGCCGTCGCCTTCCGCTTCAACATCCTTCACGTTCTTGATGAAGGTCTGACCGATGCTGGAACCGCGGTTGCCCAGGCAGGTGTTGGCATGAGCGCCCACAACGCCCCAGGTCTTTTCCATCTGCGGAATGTACAGGGAGCCATAGCAGCGGATCGGGCAGGTCGCGCAGCCCGTCATCTTGACGGTGTACTGCTCCGCCGCAGCGCCATGATCCTTGTAGGCCTTCTGGCAGCGATAGCCAACCAGAGTGGGCTGGCCGGGAGCGGATTCGCCGGTGTCGATCGGGCCGCCTTCGGCAGCGCCCCAGGTCAGGCCGGGATGACCGGTCCAACGGGTGGAGGAGTTTTCATATTCAGACCAGGACTGGGCAACGGTGGGAACGACGTGGTTGTTGTTGGAGCCGATCAGGTCGCTCATCACGTAGTTGTTCAGTTCCATGACTTTCTTGGCATCAGCCACCTGCATGCCCTGCGTGCCGTAGAACGCGATGGCCTTGCACTTCTTCAGGCCCATGATCTTGCCGGTGCCGGCGCCGCCGCAGTGGGCAATACCGGTGATCAGGCAGGACAGGTTGATCAGGTTTTCACCCGCGGGGCCGATGGCCACAACGTTGGTGCCGTCAACGGTTTCCTTGGTGATGGCAGCGGTAACATCGCGGGTGGTCATGCCCCACAGATGGGAAGCATCGCGCACTTCGGCGGTGTTATCGGTCACATAGATATAAACGGGGGTTTCGGAAGCGCCTTCGATGATCACAGCATCAAAGCCGCAGCCCTTCATCATCACAGCGGTGTCGCCGCCCATGTGAGCGTCAACGATCGCGCCGTTTTCGGTGAAGCAGGACAGGGTGGCGATGGTGGTGCGGCCGGAGCAGGGCGCGTTGGAGCCCGTGTTGGGGCCAACAGCGAACACCAGCTTGTTCGCAACAGAGTTG
>CAMGDO010000270.1 GCA_946042585.1 uncultured Clostridia bacterium | reverse complement strand
TCTACACCTAAGCCTTCGTCGGCAGCGTCAGATGTGTATAAGAGACAGCGGATTCTGTTATAATATATCCTGAGAACGCGACAGGAGGAGAAACAGGAAGCATGTTCAACATCGGCGGTGCAGAACTGGTTTTGATTCTGCTGGTTGCGTTTCTGGTGGTAGGCCCGAAGGACCTGCCCAAGGTGGCCCGCGCACTGGGCCGCTGGGTGCGCACGCTGAAAAAGATGTTTGAGGAGTTCAAGGAAGAAACGGGTCTGGATGACACGTTTGAGGACTTCAAGGATGTGGAGCGCGACATCAGCACGACTTTGCGTGAAGTGGATCCGAGAACGGAAATCCGGGATGCGCAGCGCGAGGCCACCAAAGCCTTGCGTGAAGCGGAAAAGGACGTAAAGTCGGGATTGGGCAAGCCCAAGAAGAAGTAAAATAGGAGGATCATGAACAATGCGTATTGGCGTAACTGAAATTCTGCTGATTCTGGTTCTGGCGCTGGTGGTATTTGGCGGCGGCAAGCTGGCTGGCGTTGGCAAAGCGCTGGGACAGAGCATCCGCGAATTCAAGAAGGAAGTCAAGACGGACGAGCCTGCGGACGAAGCGGCGAAAGATGAAGCCAAATCTGACGCCAAGTAATCGCGCATGACGAACGTAGAAAAAAAGCAGGCCCTGTATGAGCATGTAAAAGCGCTTCGCAAGGTGCTGATTGTGTCGGTTGCAGCAGTGCTGGTTGTTTTTGCAGTGCTGTTTTATCTGTTCTGCACACCGCTGGTGGACTTTATCCTGCAGCCTGTGCGCGAGCGCGGCATCGATGTGATCACCACGGCGGTGTCGGATGCGCTGATGATGAAATTCAAGGTCTGTCTGGTGTCGGCGATCGTTGTGGCGATGCCGGTAATTATTCAGCAGATATGGTCTTTCGTGGCGCCGGCGCTGTATCCGCATGAAAAGCGCATCTTTGCGCTGCTGTTCTTTGCGGCTCTGCTGCTGTTTGGCATTGGCGTAACGTTCTGCTATCTCTTTGTGTTTCCGCTGGCTATTGACCTGTTCTGGCAGGCGGCGGACGGCGTTGCGGATACGATGTGGTCAGTCAAGGAGTATTTCAACTTCGTGCTGTCCTTTGTGCTGCCTTTTGGCGTGATGTTTGAGCTGCCTGTGGCCGCCTATATGATGGCGCGCCGCGGGTGGGTGACCTATGCCAAAATGGCGCACAGCCGCAAGTTCGTCATTCTTGCAATCGCCGTTATTGCAGCTGTGCTGACTCCGCCGGATATCATCTCCCAGAGCATGCTGATGGCTCCAATGATTATCCTGTTTGAAATCGCAGTCCAGATCACACGATTTGTGAAAAAGAAAGAGCCGCCTGCAGAAAGCGCAGCGTAAAGCAGCTCAAAAGAACGGTGCGAGCCGTTCTTTTTTGTTTGCGTGCGTCGCGAAAGGCTGCCAGAAGATGCCTGAGTGGACACGCCGATTGACAATTCGCAGGAACTGTGATATACAAAAATTGTCCTGCGTAAGTGGTGGAGTCTGTCATAGCGCGCAAGCGTTATTTACAGCAGGAGTTCCGGGAGAAATGCCCTGCATTTTTCCGGCGAATCCATCATACAAACCAGGCAGAGCATTAAATGCGCTGCCTTTTGTTGTGCAGGAAATCCGGAAAGAATGCGAGGAGAAGAAATGGACGCGCTGTTTGCAAATCTTCTGAATCTTCAGTGGCAGCAGGCAGTCATGTGGGGGATTGGCGGGCTGCTGATCTATCTGGCTGTTGTGCGGGATATGGAGCCAACGCTTCTCTTGCCCATGGGTTTTGGCGCCATTCTGGTCAATCTGCCCCAATCGGGAGCGGTCAGCCGAATTGTCGATGGAATCACCGAAACGGGTGCGCTGAGCGTGCTGTTTGAGGCTGGCATTGCCAATGAGCTGTTTCCGCTGCTGCTGTTCATCGGCATCGGCGCCATGATTGACTTTGGCCCGCTGCTGACCAATCCAAAGCTGATGATATTCGGCGCGGCGGCGCAGTTTGGCATTTTCTTCACGCTATGCATGGCATCCATGTTTTTTGACATGAATGATGCAGCGTCCATTGCCATCATCGGCGCTGCAGACGGCCCCACAGCCATCGCTGTGGCGCTGAAGCTAAGCAGCAGGTATCTGGGCGCGATTATGGTGGCGGCATACTCCTATATGGCGCTGGTGCCGCTGATTCAGCCGCCCATCATCCGGCTGCTTACGACGCGCAGGGAGCGGCTGATCCGTATGCCCTATCAACAGTCGGAGGTGTCCCGCCGCACGCGCATTCTCTTTCCCATCGTCACCACAGTCGTGGTGGGGCTGGTAGCGCCGTCTTCCGTTGCGCTGGTTGGCTTTCTGATGTTTGGCAACCTCATACGGGAGTGCGGCGTGCTTGATTCACTCTCTGAAACGGCGCAGAAGGTGCTGGCGAATCTGATTACGCTGGTGCTGGGCATCACCATCGCCTGCCAGATGCAGTGGGAGCAGTTTCTGCGTGTCGACACGCTGCTGATCATGGGTCTGGGGCTGATGGCCTTTGTGATGGATACGGCGGGCGGCGTGCTGTTTGCCAAGATTCTGAATCTGTTCCTGAA
>CAMGDO010000269.1 GCA_946042585.1 uncultured Clostridia bacterium | reverse complement strand
ACACCTAAGCCTTCGTCGGCAGCGTCAGATGTGTATAAGAGACAGATGGACAGCGGCGGAATCTCGCACAGCGCATCCTCGGGCACGGGGAGAAAATAGTTGAGAATCTTGATGAGCCGCCGCGCGCGGAAATACTGCGGATGCTCGGGCGTGATGTGCAGCAGCATATCGTAGGCGATGGGCTTGAGCAGGGGCAATTCATAATGCAGCGCGGAATTGAACACGATGTCTGCCTGCTCCTGATAGGGGAAAATCCATTTTTCCTCGCCGCGCCGCACGCTGTCCCACATGGCGAGCGTGCGTTCCGGCGTGGTTCCGCGGAACTGATAATCGCGCACGATTCGGCGCAGCAGCCGCGCGTCGGTGGTACGGATGCGGTTGTGATCGTCCAGATTCAGGCAGGTCAATTCGGACAGGTAGAATTTGCAGATTTCGTGTGGATCAAAGCCCTCATGCAGCGCGGGATTCAGCCCGTGAATGCCTTCGATGATCAGCGGCTGGTTGCGGCTGATGCGCATGGGGACGGTTTCTGCCTTTCGCATGCCGGTTGAAAAATCATACAGAGGCATCTGCACCTCCTGCCCATCCAGCAGCGCGTGCATGCAGCGGCGGAAATGCGCAATATCCAGCGCATAGAGTGATTCCAGATCGGGCGCGCCGTGTTCGTCCAGCGGCACGTCGGGCCGGTTCAGATAGAAATTGTCCATCGAGATCAGCACAGGCTGCAGCCCCAGCACGCGCAGATGGATTTTCAGCCGGTTGGCTGTGGTGGTTTTGCCGCTGCTGGAGGGGCCGGCTACGAAGATCAGCCGTGCGTTCATGCGCAGGATATCCTCGGCAATTTCCGCCAGCGATTTGTCATGCAGCGCTTCGTTGACGCGGATAAACTCCCTCAGCTCCCCTTTGGCAATCAGGCGGTTCAGATCGGCAGCGTTGCGGCAGCCCAGAATCTCGCACCAGTAATTTGATTCAAAGAAGGTGGCCATGTGCTTGGGGCGGGAAATATAGGGAGATGGAACGGTGGGATCGGCGGGAGCGGGCAGCTGCAGGATGAGCCCCGGCGGCTGATAGCGGACGGAAAAGGCGGTGAGCATGCCCGTGCCGGGCAGCATGGCGCCGTAGAAGTATTCGGCCATGCCGCCGCATTCATACACGTCAAAATAGCTGCGTTCACGGTATTTGAACAGCTTGGCCTTGTCTTCCCATCCCAGCTCCGAAAAATACCGGATGGCCTGCTCGCGCGACCAGCGGGACTTTGTGAAGGGGAGATTCTCCGAAACGATTTCCCGCATGGTGTCCTCGATCATGCGGGCATCGCCCTGTGTGGCGCGCTTGCCGCACAGCTGAAAATAGAGCCCATAGCCAATGGAATGCTCGATGCGCACGCGCACATCCGGATAGCAGCGGCGAACGGCCAATAACAGCACAAAGCGCAGCGAGCGCTCGAAAATCCGGCGGCCTTCTTCGTTTTCGTAGGTGATGGGGCGCAGAACGGCATCGGCGCTGAGCGTGTCGCTTAATTCCAGCACGCGGCCTTCGCAAAAGGCGCCCAGCGCCTGCATAGCCGCGTCCGGCTGCAGGCGATTAAGCGCCTCCTGTACGGTGATATTCTGCGTAAACTGCATTTTTTTGTCATTGCAGGTGATGGTAAACAACGGCTATTACGCCTCCTCTTGCTCTCCCTGAGCAGCCTGCTGGGCGGAGAGCTTGTTCTGCCATTGCAGGAGCTTGGTGGAAATATAGGCAGGGCTTTGCTCCTCGCTCAGCACGCAGGTGCGCACCATCATGCGGCGGCCGCCCTCGCTCTTCTGAAAACGGATGCGAACCAGATACAGCCCATGATTGGGGCAAATGCACAGCGCCTGCTGCGCGCCGTCCGATAGAGCGACATAACCGGCGGACAGCTCCTGACGGCAGCCGCACACGGGGCACGGCGGTGTTTGCGCATGCTTGCCGCGCATGGCGTCCGCCACACGGCCTACGCGCAGTGTGTCGCATTTCTCCTGATGCCGGGCGCGCTCCTCATGGAGCAGCTTGCGGGGCTTCTGCGGGAATTTGAGCACATCCTGCGGCACGGGGAATTTCTGAAACACGAGTGAAGTATAGTATGCGTCATTAAGCGCATTATGAAAGGGATGCGCCTCGTCCGGCTCGATGGAAAAATGCTCCATGGCGGACTTGAGGCCTGCGCGGTTCTTGGTATCGCCCACCAGCTCGCCATACAGCCGCTGCAGATCGTACATGGCGGTGAAATCCAGCTGGCAGCCGAAGAAATCCAGATTCTGCTGCAGCACCGAAACGTCGTCGCAGCCCCAGGTGAGCAGGGCAAAATCCTCTCCGCACCAGCGATGGAAGAGCTCGGCTGCTTCGGCAAACTGCGGCTTGTCGCACAAATCCTCCTGCGAAATGCCGGTGATGCGGCGGATGCGCGGGTGAAGCCGGACATAATGCGTCGGCTGAATCAGCTGGTTGAAGGTATCCACAATCTCCAGATTGTCATTGAGCTTGATAGCGCCGATCTGGATCATCTCAAACAGGAGCTGACCGCCCACGGCGCGATAGGCGCTGCTGTTGTAGGAGAGCGGCTGATTCCATTCCAGATCCAATACGATAT
>CAMGDO010000268.1 GCA_946042585.1 uncultured Clostridia bacterium | reverse complement strand
CGGGCACCTCGCGGCGGACATTTTGCGCAGGCGCGGCGGCAATGACCGCGCCGATCTCCATGCGCTTGGCGGCATAGCCGGGATGGTAAAGCTCATCCACAATGCCGGTGGCCAGACCGATCTGGTTGCCATAGGAGGAATAGCCCGCGGCGGCGGTGGTGACGAGCTTGCGCTGGGGAAGCTTGCCGCGGATGGTTTCGCTGACGGGCTTGAGCGGGTCGGCAGCGCCTGTTACGCGCATGGCGCCGTACACATAGCTGCGCCCCGAAAGAGGATCGCGGATCGCGCCGCCGATGCAGGTGGCAGCGCCGCCGAAGGGTTCGATTTCGGTGGGATGGTTGTGAGTTTCGTTCTTGAACAGAAGCAGCCACGGCTCGGTTTTGCCATCCGCTTCCACATCCATCCGCACGGTGCAGGCGTTGATTTCCTCGGATTCATCGAGCTTGTCAAGCTTGCCGTGCAGGCGCAGATATTTGACAGCCAGCGTGGCGATATCCATCAGGCAAACGGGCTTGGTGCGCCCAAGCTCCCGTCTGACCTGCATGTATTCGTCATAGGCAGATTGCAGCAGCGGATCCTCAAAGCGGGCGCTGTCGATGATGGTGAGGAAGGTGGTATGGCGGCAGTGATCGGACCAGTAGGTATCGATCATGCGAATCTCGGTGATGGTGGGGTCGCGGTGTTCGCTTTTGAAATAGGCCTGGCAGAAGGCGATATCGTCAGCGTCCATGGCCAGACCGTAGGAGGCGACAAACTGCTCAAGCCCTGCCCGGTCAAGCGCTGTAAAGCCATGCAGCGTTTCCACAACCTGCGGAATATCATAAGCCGCTTTCAGGGTGGCGGGCTTTTCCAGAGACGCTTCGCGCGCTTCCACGGGGTTGATGACGTATTTTTTGATTTCGGCGATTTCCGCATCGGTAAGCGCGCCGTACAGGGCGTATACCCTGGCTGTGCGCACGGCGGGACGCTCGCCCTGAGAGATGATCTGGATGCACTGTGCGGCGGAATCCGCGCGCTGGTCAAACTGACCGGGCAGGTATTCCACGGCAAATACATGCGCCCCGCTCACATCGATTTCCGCGCTGGCTATATCCAACTGCGGCTCGGAAAACACCGTGCGGATGGCGTAATCAAAGAGGGCTTCCTCGATGTTTTCCACATCGTAGCGGTTGATGATGCGCACATCGCTCAGGCTTTTGATGCCCAGAAAGGTGCGCGCATCTGAAAGGAGCGAGCGCGCTTCGTTGGCCAGCTCCTTTTTCTTTTCCACAAATACTCTGTAAACCATCAGTTTTCCTCCGATCCGGCTTTGAGTGCGCGCGCGCCGATATCATGGCGATAGAAGGCATTGCCAAAGGTGATTTGCTGCACCAGCTGGTATGCATGCTCGATGGCGGCGGGCAGATTGTTTTCCACAGCCGTTACGCCCAACACGCGACCGCCGCTGGTGAGCAGCCTGCCGTTTTCCAGCTTTGCACCGGCCACATACACATGGCTGCGCACGCTGTCCGGAATGGTGATTTCATAGCCCTTTTCATAGTGCGTGGGATAGCCCTGCGAGGCCATGATGACGCAGCAGGCGTGCGCGCTGCTGAATTCCACGCGGGTGGAGCTGAGCGTTTCGTTTGTGACGGCCTGCATGATGGTGAACAGATCGCTTTTGAGCAGCGGCAGCACCACCTGCGTTTCGGGGTCGCCAAAGCGGCAGTTATACTCGATGACGCGCGGCCCTTTGGGCGTGAGCATCAGCCCGAAATACAGACAGCCCTTGAAGGGGCGGCCTTCGGCGGCCATGGCGCGGATGGTGGGCAGGAAAATCTCTTCCATGCACGCATCGGCGACTGCGCCGGTGTAGTAGGGATTGGGCGCAATGGTGCCCATGCCGCCGGTGTTGAGCCCCTCGTCATGATCCAGGGCGCGCTTGTGATCCATGGAGGAGATCATCGGAACCACCGTGTGGCCGTCGGTGAAGGAAAGAACGGACACCTCAGGGCCGGTGAGGAACTCCTCAATGATGATACGTTCGCCGCTCTTGCCAAAAATCCTGTCTGACATCATGGAGCGCACGGCGCTTTGCGCTTCCTCAAGCGTCTGCGCGATGATGACGCCCTTGCCCAGCGCCAGACCGTCTGCCTTGATGACGGTGGGGAGCGGCGCGGTTTCCAGATAGCGCAGCGCCGCGTCCATATCGGTGAAAATCTCGCAGGCAGCGGTGGGAATGCCGTATTTTTTCATCAGGTCCTTGGCAAAGACCTTGCTGCCCTCAAGGATGGCGGCATTGGCGCGCGGGCCAAAGCAGGGAATGCCCTTTGCTTCCAGCGCGTCCACGGCGCCCAGCACCAGCGGGTCGTCGGGCGCGACCACGGCATAATCCATGGCATTTTCGGTGGCGAACCGCACGATGCCGTCGATATCCGTGGCGGCAATGGGCACGCACACGGCATCCGCAGCGATGCCGCCGTTGCCCGGAAGGGCGTAGATTTCGGAGATTGCGGCGTTTTCTCTCAGCTTTTTGATGATGGCGTGCTCACGGCCGCCGCTGCCGACTACCAGAATTTTCATGCCAGCACCTCCCATAAATCAATGATGGAACAGGCGCATGCCGGTGAAGGCCATGGT
>CAMGDO010000267.1 GCA_946042585.1 uncultured Clostridia bacterium | reverse complement strand
TCACATGCCAGTAACTGTCCAGCTCAAAATCCTTGCCGAAGTGTGAATAGTCGCCGCCGTCAATGACGGCGTCCACGCCCAGCTCGCGCGCCCATTCCAGCGCGGTGCGCACAGCGGCGGTGCGTCCGCCGTCGTCGCCCTCACAGTGGCAGTCGGACAGCAGCAGAAGGCTCAGATCGGGCTTTACGGTGTTCAGCAGCAGCGCTTCATAGTCGCTGCGCAGCGCGCCGAGCAGCACGGCGGGATCGGATGCCGTTTCCGCCTGCGCGGCGCATTCATCCGCCTTTTTCAGCAGCATGGCGACGTCTTCCTGCGGATAAAGCGGGCTGTCCGTCAGACCGCGGGAGACAATTTCGCTGCGCAGCGCGCGAACGGCGCCCACCAGATAGGCATGGAGAATCTCCTGCGCAGAAAGCTCGCGCGCTTCGATGATAAACTGCTCCAGCGTGGCTTCGCCCAGGCCATGCATGCCGTCGGCATCCGCGCCCACGGTCAGCGCGCCGCCGGGCAGCGGCAGGCCGCTGAGCGCGGAGATGTCCGCTTCGCCGCGCACCTGCCCGTCCACATACACGCGCAGCATGCCCTGTCGCGCGCAGGTGATGGTGAGCAGGTGCCAGCGCGCATCGCACATTTCGCGAACGCCGGTGATCTGCACGGGGGCAGCTGCGCCCTCGGGCATGAAGGTGACGGTCAGATAGGCGCGGGGCTGCAGCATGGCGACGGAAAAGCCCGGACGGCTGGCGCTGTCAAAGGGGATATTGGCGGACAGCACGCCGCCGCGGGTCAGCTGTTCGGGTGTCATCTGCGCGCGGTCATAAAAATCCTCCATGGGAAGCAGCTCCGAGGTGCACCAGCCGTTGCAGGCATTGGCCACCGTGCGAATCCACATGTTCAGCGAGAAATCCTGCGTGGCGGGCAGGGCGGAAAGCCGAACATAGTCCCGGGCGGGAACGCAGGGATCATTGGCGAAATGCAGCGCTGTGCCGCCGTCATGGCCGGGAACCTGCGTGCAGCCCTTGCGGTCTGCCCGGGAATCTTCAAAACCTGTTGCAGATGCGTTATGCATGGAATATTCCCCCTTTTGTAAAAAACAACATATACTGACATACAGTATAGCACGGGACGCCATATGTTTCAAGCTTGTATTTTTGGAAATGCGGTGATATAATGATGGAAAACGGCTCCGTGCAGAAAGGATGACGGGGAATGAAGCCGAATATTGTTTTGATTATGAGCGATCAGCAGCGCAAGCGCAGCCTGGGAACATATGGAAACCGGTATGTACACACGCCGAACCTGGATGCATTGGCGGAAGGGGCGACGGTGTATGAGCATTGCTATTGCAATGCGCCGGTGTGCACGCCCAGCCGCGCCTGCCTTTTGACGGGCAAGACGCTGACGGGCCACGGCGTATACAATCTGTTTGACATTCTGCCGCCGGATGAAAAGCTTCTTCCTTATTATCTGAAAAACCTGGGCTATGACACCGCGCTGGTGGGAAAGCTGCATGTCAGCGGAACAGAGTTTGAAGCCTGGCAGCGCAATCCCGGCGACGGGTTTGACACCTATGAACTGTGCCATGAGCCCAGTATTTATCTGGACGGCCCCTTCAACGGCTATGCCCGCTGGCTGAAGGAAAAAGACCCGGAGGAATTTGAGGCGCTGCGCCGGGAAGGGCGCGCGCGCCGGTTCCGCAGCGCCCAAACGCATTTTACCACATGGGTCAGCGAGCGCTCGGCGGAGGTCATCCGCACGCGCAACCGGGAAAAGCCGCTGTTTTTGCTGGCGGGGTATTTTGATCCCCATAACCCTTACGATCATTATCCGCGCATGTGCGACGATTGGCTGCATGAGGAAGCATATGAAGAGCCCGTGCAGGATGACAGCGCGCTGCCGGAGGGCGCGCTGCTGGAACGAAGGTATCACGCGCCCAAGGCGCTGGGGGCCGACGGGCAGGGCTTGCGCAGCATGCGCCGGGGATATTTTGCGGGCGTAAGCTTCATTGACGCACAGGTGCAGAAAATCATCGACGCGCTCAAGGATGAGGGAATCTATGATGATACGCTGATTATCTATACCTCCGATCACGGCGATATGCTGGGCGACCACGGCCTGTATTCCAAGGGAGCCATGTTCTATGAGCCGGGGGTGAATGTGCCGCTGATTGTGAAATACCCGCAGCAGACCCGGGGCGAGCGCAGTGAACGGCTGACGATGCTCAGCGATCTGTTCGCCACGATGTATGAAACGGCGGGCGGAGAACCCGATTTTCGGTTTGAGAGCATTCCGCTGCAGGGGGAAAGGGAACGCGATATTGCCGTAACGGAGTATCGTGCCTGCGGCAAGTTTGACGTTGCGGGCTTCCCGCATATGATCCATGCCGCCATGGTGCGCGATGCAGAATGGAAACTGAATATCTATCACGACACCAATGAATGCCAGCTGTTCCATCTGCCAACCGATCCGGATGAAGTGCATAATCTGTATGACCGGGAAGACTGCGCGCCCAAGGCGCAGGAGCTGATGCTGAAATATCTGAAATGGCAGGCGGAGCGCGACCGGCGCTACAATATGTCTGTCTCTTATACACATCTCCGAGCCCACGAGACGTAGAGGAATC
>CAMGDO010000266.1 GCA_946042585.1 uncultured Clostridia bacterium | reverse complement strand
GTACAGGCGTGCCGGTAGAGTTTTTGCTGCTTCGGCGACGCGAAATGGATACATGGGAGGCACTGGTGAAGCCGGGACGCCGCCTGCATGCGGGCGATACGGTTTCCTTTGGCGATGGGCTGCTGCGCGCGGAAATCATGGACAATACTGACGCGGGCGGACGGATTGTTCGATTTCTATATGAAGGCGTATTCGAAAATCTTTTGGAAAAGCTGGGCGAGATGCCGCTGCCGCCGTATATCCATGAAAAACTGGAGAATCAGAGCAGATATCAGACGGTGTACGCAAAGCTCGACGGTAGCGCAGCCGCGCCGACCGCTGGTCTTCACTTTACGACAGAACTGCTTGAAAAGGTACGCGCTATGGGTGTGGTGATTGTGCCGGTGCTTCTGCATGTGGGGCTTGGTACATTCCGTCCGGTAAAGGCGGACGATGTGGACGATCATGTGATGCACAGCGAATACTACGAAGTGACGGAAGAAGCAGCCCAGAAGATCAATCAGGCGCGTCGGGCGGGAGGCAGGCTGCTGTGCATCGGAACGACCTCCATGCGGACGATAGAAACAGCCTCCGATGAGCAGGGGATAATCCACGCAGGAAGCGGCATGACCAATATTTTTATCAAGCCCGGCGTAAAGATCAAGGCAGTTGATATGCTGCTGACAAACTTCCATTTACCTCAGAGCACGCTGCTCATGCTCGTTTCAGCCATGATGGGACGGGATAATGCGCTATCTGCCTATGAGGAGGCGGTACAGAAGAAATATCGCTTTTTCAGCTTTGGTGATTGCATGCTGATTGGATCGCAGATTGTAAATAAGGTGATGGAAAAATGAATCAATGTCTGAAGATATCGCCTGCCGTAAAGCGGGCGCTGGATGAAGGACGGCCCGTGGTGGCGCTTGAAAGCACCATTATCAGCCACGGTATGCCGTATCCGCAGAATCTGGAAACTGCGCGCCTTTGTGAAGCGGAAGTGCGGAAGTTTGGCGCGGAGCCTGCCACGGTAGCTGTGATTCAAGGGAAGCTGTGCGCGGGGCTGACGGGTGAAGAGCTTGAATATCTGGCAAAGGCGGGTACGAAGGTAACAAAGGCGAGCCGCCGTGATTTGCCTGTGCTTCTTGCCCGCGGAATGGATGGCGCAACGACTGTGGCTGCTACAATGATTGTTGCCGCAATGGCCGGTATCCGCGTTTTTGCGACAGGCGGAATCGGCGGCGTACACCGCGGGGCAGAAACCACCATGGATATTTCTGCGGATCTGGAAGAACTGGCTCAGACACCCGTCGCAGTGGTATGCGCAGGAGCGAAGAGCATCCTTGATCTGGGGCTCACGCTGGAATATCTGGAAACAAAGGGAGTGCCTGTTCTGGGATATAAAACAGATATGCTTCCCGCCTTCTATACGGACGAAAGCGACTTCCGTGTGGATTATCGCATGAATACGCCTCAAGAGATTGCAGCGGCCATCGTTGCGCAGCGCGAAATGGGTTATCCGGGCGGCATGCTGATAGCCAATCCTATCCCTCACGAATACGCAATGCCCAGAGATGTGATTGACAAGGCGATTGCGCAGGCGCTGCAGGAGGCTGATGCGCAGGGAGTCAGGGGAAAAGCCACAACGCCCTTCCTGCTGGCGCGCGTATGCGAGCTGACGGGCGGGGAAAGCCTGAAGAGCAATATTCAGCTGGTGCTGAACAATGTGGCGCTTGGCGCGCAGATTGCAGTAGAGATGTGTGCTGCGCAGGAGCACGCGAACGGATAATGCCTGACGTTTTCGGCTTTTTTTCACCTGTATGCGCAAAAGCTCTTTTCTTTAAGTGAAAAATACTATATAATGAGACGGATATGAATACACAAGAATTGGAGGCATCGTATTCTTATGAAAATTCTGATTGTTAATGCGGGTTCCTCTTCGCTGAAATATCAGCTGGTGGACATGCAGGATGAAAGTGTGCTGGCCAAGGGACTGGTTGAGCGTATCGGGATTGCCGGCAGCAAGCTGACCCAGAAGTATCCCGGCAAGGATGACGTGAAATATGTGGTGGATGTGGATATGCCCACCCATATCGAAGCCTGCCAGAATATGCTTGCCGCGCTGACGCATCCTGAATTCGGCGTAGTCAATAGCATGGATGAAATTGGCGCGGTGGGCCATCGCGTGCTGCATGGCGGCGAGAAATTCTGTGAGTCCGTCATTATTGACGACGCGGTGATGGATGCAATCCGTGAGAATATCCCGCTGGGACCGCTGCACAACCCTGCCAACCTGATGGGCATTGAGGCCTGCCAGAAGGTCATGCCTGGCACGCCTAACGTGGCTGTGTTTGACACTGCTTTCCATCAGACCATGCCGCCCAAGGCGTATATGTACGGCGTTCCCATGAAGTATTACAAAGAGCTGCATGTGCGCCGCTACGGCTTCCACGGCACCAGCCATCGCTATGTGAGTGCCCGCGCCGCGGAATTCCTGGGCAAAAAGGCCAGCGATCTGCGCATCATCACCTGCCATCTGGGCAACGGCTCTTCCATGTGCGCTGTGGATCACGGCAAGTGCGTCGACACCAGCATGGGCATTACGCCGCTTGAGGGCGTGGTGATGGGCACGCGCAGCGGCAGCATGGATCCTGCCGTGCTGCAGTTCATCATGAAC
>CAMGDO010000265.1 GCA_946042585.1 uncultured Clostridia bacterium | reverse complement strand
TCTTCCGCCCGCTGGGCTTTGGCGACTGGCGGATGGTGACGTCGCTGATCTCGGGCTTTACGGCCAAGGAAGCGGTGGTGTCCACGCTGTCGGTGCTGCTGGGCACGAGCGCGGCGGAATTGGGCACGGCGCTTGGCAGCGTGTTTACCCCTTTGTCCGCAGCAAGCTTTCTGGTGTTCACGCTGCTGTATACGCCCTGCGTGGCGGCGGTTGCAACCATCCGGCGCGAACTGCGCTCAAGCCTGAAGACGGTGGGCGTGGTATTGCTGCAATGCGGCGTGGCCTGGCTGGCGGCATGCATATTGTTCCAGCTTGGCAGCCTGATTGTATGATGCGATTTTGACGGCTTGAAAAAATGATGGGAGAGGGATGCGGCGTGCAGCCGATGCTTTTGTGCTTCAATCTGACGAGCGCGCATGCCATGCCGGTGTTCTTTGCCGCCATGAGCCTGGGCATTCGTCCGCGCAATGTGCCGCCCGAGCGGTTTTCGCAGACCATCGGCACGCTGTGCGATCTGGACGGGGAACGATTGGTGGAAAAGAAGGACGCCTTCACGGATGAAATGCTGGTGCTGGCGTTTCTGGATGATGCGCAGCAGGAAAAGCTCCTGGCGGCGCTTCGGCAGGCGGGGGTGCGCATTCCTCTCAAGGCGGTGCTGACGATGAGCAACCGCTCCTGGACGGCGCTGCAGCTGCATGATGAGCTTTTGCGCGAGGATGCGGCGATGCGCGCGGAAAGGATGAAATAAGCGATGGAAGGCTATGTTCTGTTGCGTCCGACGGCGGATGATCTGGAGGAAATCCGCGCCTACCGGCAGGAGTTTCTGGAGGCGGGCAGCTCAATGGACGGAACAGGCGCGCTGCGCCGCACGGAGGATCCCCGGGAATGGCTGGAGAATACGCTCAGAATGGAGGATCCCGCCCAGACGCCCGCGCATCTGGTGCCTGCTACCCAGTTTCTGTATGTGCGCCAGAGCGACGGGCGCGTCGTGGGCATGCTGCAGGTGCGGCATTATCTGAACGCTGCGCTGCAAAAGTTCGGCGGGCATATCGGCTATAGCGTGCGCCCTTGCGAACGGCGCAGGGGCTATGCCTCTGCCATGCCCACGGATGCGCTGGCGTGGTGCCGGGAAACGGGGCTGCGCAATGTGATGATCACCTGCAATGACTATAACGAAGCAAGCCGCCGCACCATTCTGAAAAACGGCGGCGTATACACCCAGACGGTGGAGATGGAGTCAGACGGCGAACGGGAACGGCTGGAGCACTACTGGATTGCGCTGTAAACCGTTGACAGGGCGCAGGCGGCATGCTATAATAGCGGCGAATTGAATAATTCATTTCTTCGGGGCAGGGTGAGCCGCAGCGCAGCGGCAATTCCTGACCGGCGGTATAGCCCGCGAGCCGCAAGGCTGACAATGGTGAGATTCCATGGCCGACAGTATAGTCTGGATGAAAGAAGAAACCAATGTGCATGCATGCATTGCCCCCGATTTGCGCGTCGGGGGCAATTTATTTTGAGGAGGCTGTTCTCAATGAAAAAGTACGACACAAAACGCCTTGTTACCCTGGCCATGATGACGGCTATCGCCTATCTTGCGGTGGCGTTCATCCGCATTCCGGCTGTATCCTTCCTCAAGTATGAGCCCAAGGACGTGATTCTGGTGATCACGGGCTTCCTGTTTGGCCCGCTGGATGCGCTGGTCATCACGGTGATTGTGGCGCTGGTGGAGATGATGACCATTTCCACCACCGGCCCGATTGGCCTGCTGATGAATGTGATTGCGTCCGCTTCCTTCGCCTGCACCGCCGCGGCGGTCTATCAGAAGAATCGCACGCTCAAGGGCGCGCTGCTGGGTCTGGGCATCGGCGTTGTGCTGATGACGGCGCTGATGATGCTGTGGAACTATCTGGTAACGCCGATTTATCAGGGCGTGCCGCGCTCGGTCGTGGCGGGCATGCTGCTGCCGGTGTTCCTGCCCTTCAACCTGATCAAGGGCGTGCTCAACGCAGGTATCACAATGCTTCTGTATAAGCCTGTGGTGCAGAGCCTGCGCAGGGCGCATCTGGTGCCGGGAGAGGGCGGAAAAGCAGCCGGCAACAAGAAAGCCACGGCCTGTGTGGCGGTGATTTCGCTGTTTGTGGTTGCAAGCTGTATCCTTTTGTTCCTTGTGTTGTCGGGGAAGATGTAAGATGATGAGAACAAAGCTTTCCGGTATGGTGGTTCACGGGCAGGGGAAGGGAAGGCAGGCGCGCTTTCCCACGGCCAATCTGGCCTGTAAGACAGGCACTCCTTTGCCGCCCTGCGGCGTATATGCAGCAAGGGTGCGTATTGAAGACAGCGTATACGCGGGTGTGACCAATGTTGGCGCGCGCCCCACGGCGGACGACCGGCCGGAGAGCACCGTGGAAACATGGATTCTGGATTATGAAGGCGATCTGTACGGGCGCGAAATTGAGCTGGATTTGCTGTCCTATCTGCGCGGCATCAGCAAGTTTGACTCCATGGAGAGCCTGAAGGCGCAGATTGACCGCGACGCGGAAAAGACCAGACAGCTGCTGTCAAAGGCCCCGATGGCATCGGCTGTTCTGACCTTTTCAGCGTCGGATACGCAGTCGCTGGCGACGCGGCTGGGACGCTGCCTGCAGGCGGGCGA
>CAMGDO010000264.1 GCA_946042585.1 uncultured Clostridia bacterium | reverse complement strand
TCCTCTACGTCTCGTGGGCTCGGAGATGTGTATAAGAGACAGGTGTATTCGCTGCTGATCACGCTGCTGATTTTCCATCAGACCGTTCCGGTGTGGAGCTATATCGGCGCGGCGATGATTATCGGCGGCAGCTATTACAATATGGTTCGCTCCCGGAAGGATGCTGTGCTGGCAGAGGCTGCCGGCGGTTGATCCGGCCGAAGCGGGGAACGTACAAGCAATAAATGGAGGAGAGTAAGATGGCGGAAAACAAAAAGACATTGCCCGTTGAAGCATACGGCGATGTGGATATTGAAATGCTCCGCGATTTTTCCGAGGCGAAGGGCATCTGCGGGCATGAGAAGGGCGCCAGCCGCGTGATGCGCCGCTATGTGGAGTCTGTGGCGGACGAAATCACCTATGACGCGCTGGGCAGCATGGCTGTTTTGAAGAAGGGCACCGGCAACGGCCCGAGAATCGCCATGTTTGGTCATCTGGACGAGGTGGGCTTCCTTGTGAAGGAGATTCAGGAGGATGGCTTTATCCGTGTGAGCAAGGTGGGCGGCATGTGGCCGCACCTGCTGCTGAGCCAGGAAATCACCATCACCACCCGGGAAGGCAAGGATCTGGTGGGCTTCATCAGCTCCCCGCCGCCCCATGGCATGACGCCCGCAGAGCGCGAGAAGGTCATGGACGTGGATGATCTGTATATCGACATTGGCGTCAACGACAGGGAAGAAGCGCTGGCGCTGGGCATTCGCAAGGGCGATCCCATTACGCCCCGCACGGAGTTCCGTGTGCTCAATAACCCCAACTATCTCATGGGCAAGGCGTGGGATGACCGCATCGGCGCCGCCATTGCCACCGATGTGCTGCGCAAACTGAAGGGGACGCAGCACCTCGCGGATGTGTATGCCGTGGGCACGGTGCAGGAGGAAATCGGTCTGCGCGGCGCGCAGACAGCCGGTTATATGGTCTCGCCTGACGTTGCCATTGCGCTGGATGTCTGCCTGGCCAGCGATGTGCCCAACAGCCGATACGGCGTGCCGCTGGGCAGCGGCGTGACCCTGTCCATGATGGATGGCTCTGTGGTGGGCAACCGCGAGCTGATTTACATGCTGGAGGACATCTGCAAGGAAATGAATATCGATTATACATTCGATATCTTCCTCCGCGGCGGCACGGATGCCGGCTCCATTCACAAGGTCAAGGCGGGCATTCCTTCCATGACCATTTCCATCCCCGCCCGGGCGATTCATTCCCATCGCGCGGTGGTGCACCGCAAGGATTTTGCCGATACGGTGCGCGTGCTGACAGAGTTCTGCCGCCGTCTGGACTGGGACATGGTGGATAAAATCCGCAAGTCCAATCAATAAACGGACGCATCAAAACAGCCTCCCGCAGCAGGAATCTGCTGCATGAGGCTGTTTGCTTTGAAAAAGCCTGTGCGTCACCGGATGCGGAACGTTCTGCCGGTAAAGACACGCGCCAGCAGGTCGATCGCCGCTTCAACAATCAGCGAAACGCCCACAAACGTCCACAGAACCACCGTGGTGGCAAAGGGGTTGCACAGCACCAGCAGCGCAAAAACCAGCGAGGCTGCGGCGCTCAGCGCCGTCCACTGCCAGCCGCGCATGCGCATGCGCAGCATATCCACCGCCCACTGCACCTTCATGATGCCCATCACCAGAATGACGACGCCGTATACCATGGTGAGCAGCGGAAAAGTGGAAATGAACCACTGCGATCTGAACGCGCAGAACAGCCCCAGCGCTATGGTGAGCAGTCCGAGGGTCAGCTGCCGCTGACCGGCTGCCGCGGCGGCGTCCGTGCGGAAATACTGCACCGTGGTGCCGATGCCAAACAGCAGCAGCAGCACGCCTGCGGCGATGATGATGCCGCTGGTAAAGCCGATGGGGTTGATCAACAGCAGAATGCCCACGACCAGCTCGCATACGCAGGCCAGCGCGCTGCCCATATGTTCCCTGAGTTGTTTCATCATGTTCCTCTCCCTTGCCGTTTTTTCAGCGTATCATAGCGCTGCTTTCTCAATCCAGTATCAATTATTTGTCAATTCTTATTGATTTTTATGCGGAGGATAGTAACAAAAAATAGCCGGCTGCATTTGCGGCCGGCTATGTGATTGATGATAGCAGATATACGCGATTACAGCGCGGGCTTCTCGGCCTCGATGCTCACGGTGATGGCGGAAGCATCCTCGCAGGCAGCCAGGATCTTGTCATTGACAGACAGAGAGCACATTTCGCCGGGCGTCAGCACCATCTTCTTCTGGGCGAGCACGGGCTTGTCGTCCGCCTTCACCACGATGTACTGATTCTGATACACGCGGTCGGGACGGAACATCACATCGATGGTGGCGTGCTCTGCGCCCTTTTCCAGCTTGATGGTCTGGGGCACAGCGCCGCGGACGCCCTTGCCGTCCTTGACGGGGATGACACGGCCGGTATGCACAACGCCCTTGACAAAGTCCGCCGCAGCCTTGCCGGCCTTGAAGGACTCGTTGGACACATGGTCAACCAGGTCATGCACATGCAGCACGTTGCCGCAGGCGAAGATGCCGGGCACGGAGGTCTGCAGGCAGTCATCCACCAATGCGCCGGAGGTGACGTTGCCTGTCTCTTATACACATCTCCGAGCCCACGAGACGTAGAGGAATCTC
>CAMGDO010000263.1 GCA_946042585.1 uncultured Clostridia bacterium | reverse complement strand
CAGATGTGTATAAGAGACAGGAACCTGTACTTTGATCATTCCAATGCAGAAGAAAGCTATATGAACCCTAGATCCCGTCAGGAGGTTGAAAAGCTTCTGGCGGCAGAAATCAGCAAAAATCCCGACTTTGTGTTTTCTGCAGTCAAGGGCGATTACGGAGCTGAAATCGTTTCCATGTATGATGCTGTTGTTTTGATCGAAGTGCCTCAAAAAACGCGTTCTGATCGCGTGCGGAACAGGTCTTTTCAGAAGTTTGGAGACAGGATGCTAAAGGGCGGCGATCTTTATCAGCATGAAGAAGCCTTCTTTCAAATGGTGGAGGCCCGCGGGGAGGACTACGCGGAGAACTGGCTGAAGATGGTGAAGTGCCCCATCATCAGAGTGGATGGAACGAAACCGATTGAGGAGAATGTGGAATATATCCGGCACGCAATTCATAGATAAGCTTTGCGCTGCCACATGAGGAGATAATCAAAAGCCGGCCTGTGATCGAAATCACAGGCCGGCTTGCCTTTTTGATGAACCCCGCCCGCATGGGCGAAAGCGATGGAATGACGAAGCGGCTTATTCCGGCAGCTTGGTGGTATAGAGCAGACCCATATCCCACAGCATGGAGCTGGAAAGATACTTGTCGCGGATATCACGGCTGCCGATGAAGGCGTTTTCGGTGTCCTCGCGGTTAATGTTGATATCGGCAGGAACCATGGGCATGCCCAGATCCTTCATCAGCTTCTCGATTTCGGCAGTTTCGGGCAGCTCTTCTTCGATGAAGCGCAGAATGTCATCCCAATGATCGATGATCTTGTTGAGGCGTGCGGCATGACGATCCTTGTCGTTCTTGTGGAACTTGGTGTGCTCCTGCATGATGACAGTGTCGGCAGCCTGACCGAAGATCTTGCGGATCATGGCTTCCCATTCTTCGTTGGTGAAGTTGGCAATGAAGTCCTCGGCGGTCTTGCGGTCGGGCTTCATGGTGCGGATAATGTCATAAAGCTTGAGGGTGAGCAGCGTGCCCACGCCCACCTGAATGCCATGCAGCTCGTAATCCGTGCCGCGATCGAGCGCCATCATTTCCCAAAGATGGCTGAAGTAGTGCTCCAGCCCGCTGGCCGGGCGGGAGATGCCCGCATAGCTCATGGCGATGCCGCTGAGCACCAGACCCTCAACCGTCGCCTGCACGGCCGCTTCGTCACGGTTCTTCAGCCCCGGAGCGTTGGCGACGATCTTTTTCAGCGAGGTGCGCATCAGACCGGCAACGTTTTCGCAGAAGTATTCGCCAGTGACGAGGTTGGAAATGCGCCATTCGCACTGAGCGACGTACTTGGCCAGCATATCGCCAAAGCCAGCCCACAGCATGCGCATGGGCGCGTTCTTGATGATGTCGATATCGCAGATGATGGCGGCGGGCGCAGCGTTGTAGAGCGACACCTTGATGCGCTCAAGAATCATGGAGGAGGAGTTGCTGGCATAGCCGTCCATGGAGGGAGCGGTGCCCACGATCATCTGCTTTTTGCCGATGGCATGGCACAGCACCTTGCAGCAGTCATTGACAACGCCGGAACCGATACCCATCACGCAGTCGCAGGTGGGGTCATAGTTCATGGTCAGGGAGCCAACAGCGCTCTCATCGGGCTCGACATGATCAAAGGGGAAGCAGTACAGCGTGTACGGGATTCCGGCTTCCTTCAGCACGGGCTCGACGAAGGACCAGGCAGCTGCCTTGGTGTTCTTGTCGCAAACAATGAAGGGCTTGGTGCCGCCGATGGCCTTGAGACCGGCAGGAATGTTCTTGACAGCACCGGGGCAGATGGACAGATAGTCCATGACCATTTCGTGGCGACGACCGCAGGCGCATTCGTGACCGCCCTTGGCAATCAGGGTTTCCAGAGAAGCTTCAGAGAAGTTCACCATCGGTATCACGTCCTTTGCTGATATATGAATTGGTAAAGAATTAACCGGCAATATTGTAGCCTTTCTGCAAGAGTTTGTCAATAAATGACGGGTAGATTGCGAATGCATCGATAAAACAAGGGAAAGACAAGCAGACTCGATCAAAAACGCATTGCAATGCGCAGCGTCTGCGCGTATAATGGAATACGGAAAGGGAGGCGGAGCCATATGTTTGGCGAGGAAAGACACGAGCAGATCGTTCAGCTGCTTCGGGGCGGCCGAATGGTGTCGGTGAGCGAGATTGCCCAGCGGCTGTATGTCAGCGAGGCGACGGTGCGGCGCGATCTGACGGTGCTGGAAAAGGACGGCCTGGTGCGGCGTGTATATGGCGGCGCCGTGCTGCTGGGCAATAATCGTGATGTGCCGCTGATGATGCGCGAGACCGAGGCGCTGGAAGCCAAGCAGCGGATCGGCCGTCTGGCAGCGTCGCTGGTGCATGAAAACGATGTGATCGTGCTGGATGCTTCAAGCACCGTATACAGCATGATTCCTTATCTCAAGGAATACAAGAATGTCGTAGCTGTCACCTCTGGGCTCAAAACCGCCATGGCGCTGGGAGAAAGACATATCAAAACCTATCTGACCGGCGGGATGATGATAGACAACAGCTTTTCCATGATCGGCGGGCATGCGCAGGAGCTGATCCGGCATCTGAATGCCGACCTTCTGTTTTTCTCCTGCCGCGGCGTCACGGAGGATGGCTGCATGAC
>CAMGDO010000262.1 GCA_946042585.1 uncultured Clostridia bacterium | reverse complement strand
CAATAGCATCTACTTAAAATGCATTTTCCATGTAATGCGCGCCATCTTTTGTAAACTCAAGAATATCAAAGCGACATGGTGCGTCAAGCAGCCCACGGCTCTTCTGATATGCGCTGGCTGCGGAGCGAAGGCGTCTGCGTTTGTCAGCTGTCACGGCCTCAAATCCCGCGCCCTGGCCTGCTTTTGTCCGTGCCTTGACCTCAATAAAAACAAGCACGTTCCCGTCGCGCGCAATCAGATCAATTTCTCCTTTTCCCGCACGGTATCTTCTGGATAGCAGACGATATCCCCGCCGCAGCACATACAGCGCTGCGCGCCATTCATACCATACGCCCGTTTGATACGCGTTCACAGGAACTTCCCGATAAATGTCATCCGGTGCGCCGGACAGGGGCCGTATTCCCGGATAGCTGCGATATGCTCTGCCGTGCCATATCCCTTGTGTCTGGCAAATCCGTATTGAGGATACTGCGCGTCCAGCGCAATCATCTCGCGGTCGCGCGTCACCTTGGCCACGATGCTTGCGGCTGCGATGGAATATGACAGCGCGTCGCCGTGAATCAAAGGCACCTCTGGCGCATCAAGGCCGAGATTCTTCACTGCGTCCACCAGATAGATATTGGCTTTGGCATCCTGCGCGGCGCGGCGCATCGCGTTCATAGTCGCCTGCAAAATGTTGATTTCATCAATCTCTTGCGCACTTGCGCGGCCCACGCCCACATAAATTGCCGTTTTCATAATCTCTTCAAACACTTTTTCGCGCCGCACAGCGGAGAGCTTCTTGGAATCATCCACCCACTCCACAATGGGCGACGGCGGCATAATCACGCAGGCAGTCACAACATCGCCTGCCAGCGGCCCGCGCCCGGCTTCATCCATGCCCGCTACGCGCTCACAGGCATCCCAGTAGACACGGTCATGTGCCGCCATGGCTGCCTGACGCTCAATTCGATCCGTCTTCATCAGTTTTCTCCCCAGATGTTGCTTTGGGTGGCTGCGGTGTTTGATTTATATGCGGCATCTCCAGCGTGATACGTCCCAGCTTGCCATCTCGGAATTCGTCCAGCACCACGGCGCTGGCACGCTCCAGATCCAGTTCGCCTCCCCGCATCAGGAAACCGCGTCCACGGCATACAGCCTCCAGCAGCGCCTGACCGCGCAGCGAATCATCGGTTATCTTATATCGTTTTTCCAGCATCTCGGGCCGTATGGAACACATATCCTCCAGCAGAGCAATAGAGAGCGCAAAGGTATCAACCACTTCGTCGCGAATGGCGGAAATATACGCCAGCCGTCGTGCAGCCACCGGATCATCCAGCCGCGGCCAGAGCATACCCGGCGTATCCAGCAGCTCAAGATATTCGCCCACACGCACCCATTGATTGGCGCGCGTTACGCCGGGACGGTCGCCCACCCTGGCAATTACTCCTCCGTGCAGACGATTGATCAGCGTGCTCTTTCCCACATTCGGCACGCCTACCACCATAACGCGAACCGTACGCCTGACGCCGCGTGCCTCACCTTTTTGAACCTTCTCGCGCGTCAGCCGTTCGATAGCCCTGAGCGCCTCACGGGCGTTTTGCTCGGCGGTGATCGCCGCGCACTGAATACCACGGCCCTGAAAGAACTCCAGCCATTTTTTTGTGATCTCAGGTTGTGCCAGATCCGCCTTATTCAAAAGAAGCACACGCGCCTTATTGCGCAGCATGTAATTCAGATCGGGGTTTCTGCTGGAATACGGCAGCCGCGCGTCGCAGATTTCGATGACTGCATCCACCCGAGCCAGCTGATCCTGCAGCAGCCGCTTTGCCTTTGCCATATGCCCCGGATACCAGTTGATTTGCATATTGTTTCCTCAATCTGACATATTCTGGAATTAAACCGGAAATCCGGTTCTTCTTAAGTAATATCACGCCTGCAGGGAAAAATCAAGCCTGTTTCTTCTATTTAAGTGATTTTTACATTGCATTCATGCTTTACACATAAAAAACCCGAGCGGCATTTACCACCCGGGCGCTTTTCTTTTTTATTCCTCTGTTGCGAAATTAGTGAAATATCCCTGAATGAGCACCACCGGCGTGCCGCGGTCACCGCTGCCGCTGGTCAGATCACACAGGCTGCCCAGAAGATCGGTATAACGTCGGGGCGTTGTACCCTGCGATGCCATATTACCCTTCAGATCCTGATCCTTTTCGCGGATTCTGTCGCGCATGGCCGCTGCCAGCGCTTCGCCGCTGAGTGAGCTCAGGTCGTTATCGGCAAAATACTTCATTTTCAGCTCATTAGGTGTTCCGCTTAATCCCGGTGTAAAAGCGGGCGACACGACAGGATCTGCCAGTTCCCAGATGCCGCCAACGGGATCCTTAAAGCACCCATCGCCATACACCATGACTTCCATGTGCTTGCCGGTCGCTTCCAGCAGAGCCTTCTGGAGGTTTGCAACAAAGGTTTCACAGTCGCGCGGGAAGAGCTTAACCTTGTCTTCGGTCGCCTTGTTGCTTCCCAGAATTCCATACTTTTCATTGTAGCCGCTGCCATTGATGGGCATCGTCATGATATCATCCATGCCCAGCACCAACGCGCCCTTGCTGCGCAGAATCCGCTTGGTGCGGGCGCGTGTGTGAATATCGCAGTTGATCACCTTGTTGGTGTAATTGAGAATATAGGAAGGATCGTTTG
>CAMGDO010000261.1 GCA_946042585.1 uncultured Clostridia bacterium | reverse complement strand
GTGGGCTCGGAGATGTGTATAAGAGACAGGCATAAGGTGTTCGGCGCCCGGCGATCATCCCTCGGCGTGCAGGATGGCCATGAATTCATCACCGGTGATGGTCTCCTTTTCATAAAGATACTTGGCCAGCTGATGCAGCTTGTCCTCGTTCGCGCGCAGCAGCGCTTCAGCCTTGTCATACTGTTCCCTGACGGCGGCGACCACCTTTTTGTCGATCAGCGCGGCGGTTTCGGAGGAGCAGGATAGCGAAGAGTCGCCGCCCAGATACAGATTCTGCTGGGTTTCCAGCGCAACCATGCCGAATTCCTCGCTCATGCCGTAGCGGGTAATCATGGCGCGGGCCAGCTTGGTGGCCTGCTCGATGTCGTTGGAGGCACCGGTGGTGATGTTGCCAAAGACGAGCTTCTCAGCCACACGACCGCCCGTGAGCGTGGCGATTTTGTTTTCGATCTCGGTTTTGTTCATCAGGTTGCGCTCCTGTGCATCCACCTGCATGGTGTAGCCCAGAGCGCCGCTGGTGCGGGGAATGATGGTGATTTTGGTGACGGGCGCGGAGTCGGTTTGCAGAGCGGCGACAAGCGCATGGCCGATTTCGTGATATGCGACGATGGAGCGTTCCTTGTCGGACAGCACCTTGTTCTTTTTCTGATAACCGGCGATGACGACCTCCACGCTTTCCTCCAGGTCTTCCTGCGTGACGCTCTCGCGTCCGCAGCGCACGGCGCGCAGCGCGGCTTCGTTGATGATGTTGGCCAGCTCCGCGCCCGACGCGCCGGAGGTGGCGCGGGCGATAGCGCCAAGATCGATGCCGGGCGCCATCTGCACCTTCTGGGCATGAACCGCCAGAATGGCTTCGCGGCCGTTCTGGTCAGGCAGCTCCACGGGAACGCGGCGGTCAAAGCGACCGGGACGCAGCAGCGCGGGATCCAGCGACTCGGGACGGTTGGTGGCGGCCAGAATGACGACACCGCGCCCCGCGTCAAAGCCGTCCATTTCGGTCAGCAGCTGATTGAGCGTCTGCTCGCGCTCGTCATTGCCGCTCATACCCTGACCGTCGCGCTTTTTGCCGATGGTGTCAATCTCGTCGATAAAGACGATGCAGGGCGCTTTTTCATTGGCCTGCTTGAACAGATCGCGCACCTTGGCAGCGCCCATACCCACGAACATTTCAACAAACTCAGAACCGGAGATGGAGAAGAAGGGAACATTGGCTTCGCCGGCCACGGCCTTGGCCAGCATGGTTTTGCCGGTGCCGGGAGGGCCCACAAGCAGCGCGCCTTTGGGCATGGTCGCGCCGATCTTTTTGTATTTCTCCGGCTGATGCAGGAAATCGACGATTTCCTTGAGCGCTTCCTTGGCTTCATCCTCGCCCGCGACATCCTTGAACTTGATGCTGGTGGTTGAGGAAACATATACTTTGGCGTTGGACTTGCCAAACTGCATGGTGGGCATGCCCATATTGCCGGCGCTGTTTTTCATCATGCGGCGCAGCAGCAGCTGCCCCAGCAGACCGAAGATGAAAATGGGCAGCAACCAGCTGACCAGGAAGGTGACAAGCGGGGAAGCCTCTTTCTCAACGACCCGGCCAAAGGAGCAGCCGGAGGCGTAGAGACGATCGACCAGACTGTCGTCGCTGAAGGGGACGGTTCTGAACAGGCGAATGGCCTCTTCCTCGCCCATGGTGTAATAGATGTAGTCGGATTCCACCTGTACGGTGAGCACAGCCTTTGAATCAAGGTTTTTCAGGAACGTGCCGTAATCCACCTCGGTGATCTGCGCTTCCAGCGTGGCAGGTACGACGAAGAAATTGATGAACAGCAGGATGCCGATCATGACAAGATAGAAGATGTATATCGGCTTTCTTGGAGACTTGACTTCCTTCATACTGATGCGCTCTCCTGTTCTGAATTTCACTGCCCGGCAAATCACCGCGGCAGCCTGCAAAGAATATAGCGCGGGAAGGTAAACTGAAACGAAACTTACACAAAAAATGGACAAAAGCAGAGCTTTTGTCCATATGCGAAAAAACTCAATCGGTGCAGGGAAGAGAAACGGTGAAGGTAGTCATTTCCTCCGTGCTGCTGACAGATACCTGACCGCCGTGAAGATCCACCACCTTCTTGACGATGGAAAGACCAATGCCCGTGCCCTCGGCTGCGTGTGAGGTGTCTGCCTGCCAGAATTTGTCATACAGGCGTTTTTGCTGCTCATCGGTGATTCGGGGACCGTTGTTGCCGATGGATACAGCCACAGACTGCGCCGCGCGGTCGATATGCACCGTGATTTTGCCGCCTTCGGGTGAAAACTTGATGGCGTTGTCCAGAAGATTGACCCAGACCTGCTGCAAAAGCTCCTCATCGCCCGTGATCAGATATTCCGCAAAATCCGTTTCCAATTCAAGGCTCTTGCCGCTCCATTTCTTCTCCAGCAGCAGCAGGCACCTGCGCAGCTGCTCGGAAAGATTGAATTCATGCGTGTGGGCGAGAATGCGCTGGTTTTCGATTTTCGTCAGATTCAGCACGTTGGTGGCCATATTGGCCAGACGCGAGGATTCATCCACGATGATGCCCACATATTCCTGCCGCTGCTCTTCCGTCAGATCGCTGCGCTGCAAAAGCCTGGCAAACCCGCGGATGGAAACGATGGGCGTTTTGAATTCGTGGGAGAAATTGTTGACAAAGT
>CAMGDO010000260.1 GCA_946042585.1 uncultured Clostridia bacterium | reverse complement strand
AGAAAGCATCGGCGATTGCCCAAAGCGTCAGGAACAAGCCCGCGCGCGTGCGCTCTGCCGTCAGCGAGGAAAAGCGCGAGCTGCCGCCGCAGCTGTATGATCTGACCTCACTGCAGCGCGACGCCAACCGTCTCTTGGGCTTCACGGCAGAAAAAACGCTGAAAATCGCCCAGTCTCTCTATGAAAAATGGAAGCTGCTCACCTATCCGCGCACAGACAGCCGCTATCTGCCCATGGATATGCTGCCCAAGCTCTATCAGACGCTCAAGGCGCTGCCCGAGCCCTACCGAAGCCTGGAGCAGGGAATGGAGCGCAAGGAAGACGGGCATCTCTATGTATCCAGGCGCATTTTCGACAACAGCAAGGTATCTGATCACCATGCGCTTTTGCCCACGTCCAAAACGGCGGATCTGAGCAAGCTGCCCGCCGACGAACGCAGCCTGTATGATCTGGTTGTGCGGCGTATGCTGGCAGCCTTCTATCCCGCGCATGTATATGACGCGCTGAAGGTCATCACGGACTGCGAAGGGCATGCCTTCCGTTCCACGGGGCGCACGGTTCGCGTGCCGGGCTGGAAGGCGCTGTATCAGAATGATTCGCCCGAGCAGCCCCGGCGCGGAAAAAGCAAAAAGAATGCGGAGGAAGAGGATGCCGTTTCCCTGCCCGCGCTGCAGCCCGGCGACGAGCGCATTGTGAAAAAGGCGGAGGTGCAGCAGGCAGCCACCAAGCCGCCCGCTCCGCACACCGATGCAAGCCTTCTGTCCGCTATGGAGCATGCCGGGCGCGACATTGAGGACGAACAGCTGCGGGAAAGCATGAAGGGTGCAGGCCTGGGCACACCCGCCACCCGCGCCGCCATCATCGAACGGCTTTTGCAGGTGGGCTATGCGCGCCGTCAGGGACGCGCCATCCATGCCACCGACAAGGGCGTTCAGCTCATTTCCATCGTGCCGGAGGAAATCGCCTCGCCGGAAACCACCGGCAAATGGGAGCTGGCGCTGGACGAAATTGCCCGGAATCAGCGCGACACGCAGCGCTTTATGGACGGCATACGCCGCATGACAGCCTTTCTGGTGAATTTTGCCCGGGAAAGCGCGCCGCAGGTGACGTTTCCGGAAGAAATGAAGCGCGGCCGCAAGGGCGCAAAAAAGACGCCTGCCGCCCATCTGGTGGAGGGCGCGCAGTGCCCGCTGTGCGGCAAGGGCGTGCAGGAAAGCGAAAGGGCCTTTGGCTGTGCGGACTGGAAAAACGGCTGCCGCTTCACGCTGTGGAAGGACAGCCTGTCCCGCGTAGGCGGACCGATTCTCACTCAGAAAATCGTGCAGCTGCTACTGAAAAACGGCGAGGTGCGCGGCAGCACCGGCACGCTCAGGCTGCTCGACGGCTATCTGACCTATACACGCTCCGGGGAGGATACGCCCCTGACGCGCATCAGCATCCGCTATGAAAAGGGTCAAAAGCCCTGACAATCCGAGCGCATCCTGTCTTTGGCCATGCGCCCTGCGTCTGCCCTGTCCTATGCCGGAAAGCTGCGCAGATATGTACAAAATTGGATGAAAAACGCGTTTTTCATCTTGCTTTTTCGCTTCCATCTGTGTTATAATAGCTTTTGTGTGAAACGGACGGTCCTCTGCGGGCATATGCTCCGGTGCCGGAGCCGCCGCGCACGAACGTCTATGAGGGAAGGAGGAACCCATCATGAGCGAAATCATCAAGTCCATCGAAAATGCGCAACTCCGTACCGATCGGCCCGACTTCAACGTTGGCGACACCCTGCGTGTATTCGTCAAGGTTGTCGAAGGCAACCGCGAACGCCTGCAGGCGTTTGAAGGCACTGTCATCGCCCGCCGCAACGGCTCCTGCCGCGAGACCTTCACGGTCCGCCGCGTGAGCTATGGCATTGGCGTGGAGCGCACGTTCCCGCTGCACAGCCCCCGTGTTGACCACATTGAGGTCATTCGTCGCGGCAAGGTGCGTCGTGCGAAGCTGTATTACCTGCGCGGCCTTCAGGGCAAGGCGGCCAAGATCAAGGATGTCAGCCGCGATTGATCCCTGTTTTCGGGTACAAAAAACAGGAGACGAACAAGCTCGTCTCCTGTTTTTGCATTAGTAAGGAGCGTTTGCCATGGGTCAGGCACAGCTTGACAAATTCAGCGCCTCCCGCGCCATCTTTCTTTGCCCCCTGTGCGGCGGCAAAATCCGTTATGACGCCGGCAGCCTGCGCTGCGTCCGCGGCCATTGCTTTGATATCTCTGCCCGCGGCTATGTCAATTTCATTCCCGGTCAGAAGCCGCTCAGCGGCTATGATCTGACCTTTTTTGAAAACAGGCGCGCCTTCCTGCAGGATGGTTTTTATGCGCATGTGCTGGATACGGTCACACAGGCGGTTTGCGACTTTTCCCCCCGCCGCGTCATTGACGCGGGCTGCGGCGAAGGCTATTACGCCCGGGGCATCCAGCAGGCCATCCCAGGCAAGGTCATCGCCTTTGATATCGCCCGGGACGCCGTGCAAATCGCCGCTGCCGGCGGCGGCCCCATCGTGTGGATGGTGGCGGATCTTGCGCACATTCCCCTGCAAAACGGCACGGGAGACTGTCTGCTCAATCTCTTCACCCCCGCCAATTACGCCCAGTTCCGCCGCGTGCTCACCCCCGGCGCCCTTGTCGTAAAGGCCGTGCCCGGGCCGGA
>CAMGDO010000259.1 GCA_946042585.1 uncultured Clostridia bacterium | reverse complement strand
CATGGATATCATCCGTCCGCTTTCCAGCCGCTATCAGAAAACGCCCGACACGCATTTCGTCGTGATCTGCGGCAATAATCAGAGCGTATGCGAAAGCCTGCGCGCGGCATACGGCGATCACATGACCATTCTTTCGCAAACCGATCAGATGGCTTCCTATCTGGCTGCATGCGATATCTTCATCACCAAGCCCGGCGGTTTGTCCTCCACGGAGGCGGCAGTCCTCGGTGTCCCGCTCATCCATATCAATCCCATTCCCGGCTGCGAAACGTGCAATATGGAGTATTTCGCCCGGCGCGGCATGTGTCTTCCCGTGCGAACGCCCGCTTTTGAGCTGATTGACGCCATTGAAACGCTCAGCCTGCCCGAAAACTGCGAACACATGGTGAAGAGCCAGCACGAGCATATCAATGCCCGCGCCACGCTGGATATCTGCGATCTGGCAGAGCAGCTGATTCAGCAATAAACAACGCGCCCCCTGTCCGGTCTTTCCCGGAAGGGCGGCGCGTTTTTTTATGCTCTTTCGCGCTCTGTCCGCACGCAGCATCGTCAGCGCTGCCATTGCTTCAAAAGATCGCTCATCCATTGATATACATCCATATCATACACCTGCTGAAGCGCTTGGGGCGAAAGCACCTGCTGCGTTTCTCCCTGTGCGCAGCACTTGCCTCTGTGCAGCAGCACCGCGTGTGTGCCATATTTCTTTGCCAGGCTCAGATCGTGTACCACGGATATCACCGCCCGTCCCGGCTGCCTGAGCCACTGCTGCACCAGAGAAAAAATATGCTTCTGATAGATCAAATCCAGGTGGTTCGCCGGTTCATCCAGCAGCAGGATCTGCGGATCCTGCGCAAATACCTGTGCCAGAAATGTGCGCTGCAATTCTCCGCCAGACAGCGTCAGCACGCTGGCATGGCGCAGCGGCGTCATGCCGGTCATTTCAAGCGCTCTCTCCGCTTTTTCTTCCTCCCTATCGCCGCGTCCGGTTAAAAAGCCGCCCCTGTGCGCATAGCAGCCAAGGCGCACCACTTCCTCCACCGTGTATGCATAGCTGACCGAATGCTTCTGCGACAGCACACCGATTTTCCTTGCCAGCTTCGCCGGCCTTAGTGAGCGCATATCCTGCCCCTCCAGCATAACCCTGCCCGTATACGGCAGCCCCTGCGCAATAGCCTCAATCAGCGTGGATTTGCCAGCGCCGTTGGGTCCGGCCAGCATCAGCCACTGCCCTTCCTCGAGTGCAAAAGATACACGATCCACCACCGTGTGTTCGCCATAGCGCACCGTCACATTGTCTGCCTGCAGCATCATGCTCACCTGCCCTTTCTTGTGCGGTAGAAAATCACCACAAACACCACCGCACCCACCAGCGAAGTCACCACGCCAATGGACAATTCAATCGGGCTGAGCAGCGTTCGGGCCATCAGATCGGACAGCAGCAGAAAGACAGCGCCCAGAAACATGGACGCGGGCAGCAGCCGCCTGTGATTGGGGCCGACCAGCATCCGCGCCATATGCGGCGTTACCAGCCCGACAAAACCGATGGTGCCGCCAATGGAAACGCACACGCCAATCAGCACCGACACCGTCACCAGAATCATCAGCTTGACGCGCCGGACATTGACACCGATATGCCGGGCATTCTCCTCCCCCACCGCAAAGGCGTTCAGCTCGCGGCTGCAGCGCAGAATCACCGCGCCGCACACCAGCAGCGCCAGAAGCAGCGCCCTTGTATGCCCGTAGTTCGTGCCGGACAGGGAGCCCATCGTCCAGAATGTGATAGAGCGCACCTTCTCTCCCGCAAAGGAAATCACCAGCGACGACAGACTCGAAGCAAACATGGAGAAAATCACGCCAATCAGAATGATGCCGTTGGTGCTCAGCGAACGATCCATCGCATAGGCAAGCGACAGAATCAGCACCAATGACACAAACGCAAAGCCCATGGCCATCAGCATTGTTCCTCCCAGGCTGACGCCCGGAATGCTGATGCCAAACGCCAGCGCAATCACTGCGCCCAGCGACGCGCCGGAGGATACACCCAGCGTGGAGCCATCCGCCAGCGGATTGCGAAGCAGCCCCTGCATGGCAGCGCCGCACAGCGACAGCGCCGCGCCCATCAGCGCCACATTCAATACGCGCGGCAGGCGCACATTCAGGATGATATTGGCAGATACGCCGGGCGTCTGCTCCATATGCCACAGGCTGCGCCACAGCACCTGCACGGTATCCCTGAGCGGCAGCGACACGCTGCCCACGCTGATGCACAGCAAAAGCGCTGCGGTCAGGGCAAGCACCAGCAGCGCATACATTTTCCAGGAAAAGTGTTCAGAGCTTCTGTTCATTTTCATGCATACGGTTTGCGGGAAGCCGATGAGGGCTCCCCGCAAACGCGAAAGAATCACGCAGCGGGAATCTCTTCCGCCGCTTCGCCGCTAACAAACTCATACAGCTCCAGCGCAGCTTCCTTGAGCCGCGGACCGGGACGGGAAACAGCATTGGAATCGGCATTGAGCACATCGCCGTTTTTCACAGCCTTGAGCTGCTCCCAGCCGCTGCGCCCCATAATCTCCTCCACAGGCGTCGGGCCTTCACCAAAGTACATGCTGATGGTCACAATATAGTCCGGATCGCGCAGCAGCACCTGTTCCTGTCTCTTATACACATCTGACGCTGCCGACGAAGGCTTAGGTG
>CAMGDO010000258.1 GCA_946042585.1 uncultured Clostridia bacterium | reverse complement strand
AGAGACAGCCTCATGGCTGACAGGCTTTCCCATATCCGCAATTTTTCCATCATTGCCCACATTGACCACGGCAAATCCACGCTGGCGGACCGTATTCTGGAAACGACCGGCGTGTTTGAAAAGCGTGAAATGGTGGAGCAGATTCTTGACTCCATGGAGCTGGAGCGCGAACGCGGCATCACCATCAAGAGCAAGGCCGTGCGCATGAATTACAAGGCCAAAGACGGCGAAACGTACGTCCTCAACCTCATCGACACCCCCGGTCATGTGGACTTCACCTACGAGGTCTCCCGCGCGCTGGCCGCGTGCGAAGGTGCGCTGCTGGTGGTGGATGCCACGCAGGGCATTGAAGCGCAGACGCTGGCCAATGTGTATATGGCACTGGAACACAATCTGGAAACCGTGCCGGTGATCAACAAGATCGACCTGCCCTCCGCGCAGCCCGATGTGGTGCGCGCCGAGATTGAAGAGGTCATCGGGCTGGATGCGGCCGATGCGCCGCTGACCAGCGCCAAGCAGGGCATCGGTATTGAGGATGTGCTCGAATCCGTGGTGAACAAAATGCCGCCGCCCGTGGGCGATGAAAATGCCCCGCTGCAGGCGCTGGTGTTTGACGCCAAGTACGACAACTACCGCGGCGCCATCTGCTATGTGCGTGTGATGCAGGGCCGCGTTTATCCCGGCATGCGCATGCGCATGATGCAGACCGGCGCGGAATTCGACGTGGTGGAAACGGGCTATCTTTCCCCCGGCTGCGAGCCCGCCCGGGAGCTGCTGGCGGGCGAAGTGGGCTACATCGCCGCCTCCATCAAGGATCTGCGCGACACCCGCGTGGGCGACACGGTGACCGACGCCGCCCGCCCGGCGGAGGAAGCGCTGCCCGGCTATCGCAATGTGACGCCCATGGTGTATTGCGGCATCTATCCCGCCGACGGCGCAGACTATGAAAACCTCAAGGACGCGCTGGAAAAGCTGCGCATGAACGACGCTTCGCTCGCCTTTGAGCCCGAAACCAGCGTGGCGCTGGGCTATGGTTTCCGCTGCGGTTTCCTGGGGCTTTTGCACATGGAAATCATCCAGATGCGCCTGGAGCGCGAATTTGATCTGGATCTGGTCACCACCGCGCCCAGCGTCATCTACGAGGTGCACAAAACCAACGGCGACACCCTGATGATCGACAATCCCGCCAACCTGCCCCCCATCACGGAGATCGCCTCCATGAGCGAGCCCTTTGTGCTGGTGTCCATCTATACCCCGCAGGAGTATGTCGGCACGCTGATGGATCTGTGTCAGGAAAAACGCGGCATCTTCAAGGACATGCAGTACGAAGGCGCGCGCGTCAAGCTGACATACGACATGCCGCTCAACGAAGTCATATTCGACTTTTTCGATGCGCTCAAGAGCCGCAGCCGCGGCTACGCCTCCATGGACTACGAGCTCACAGGCTATATGGAGAGCGATCTGGTCAAGCTGGATTTTCTGCTCAACGGCGATATCTGCGACGCCTTCACCATGATCGTGCACCGCGACCGCGCCTATGCCCGCGGCCGCAGCATTGCCGAAAAGCTGTGCGAGGTGATTCCGCGCCAGCAGTTTGATATTCCCATTCAGGCTGCCATCGGCGGCAAGGTGATTGCCCGCGAAACGGTGAAAGCCGTGCGCAAGGACGTTCTGGCCAAGTGCTACGGCGGCGATATCACCCGCAAGAAAAAGCTGCTGGAAAAGCAGAAAGAGGGCAAGAAGCGCATGCGCCAGTTCGGCACGGTGGAGGTGCCCAGCGAGGCGTTCATGAAAGTGCTGAAAATGAACGACGACTAACTGACTGCTGACTGATGGAAGAAAAATATCTCGAAAAATTTGAATGGATGGAGCAGCGGTTTGAGGAGCTGTCCGTCGCGCTGGGGCAGCCCGACATTCTTTCGGATCTCCCTCGCTTTCAAGCGCTCAGCCGCGAGCGCGCAGAGCTCGAACCCGCAGTCGATGCCTACCGCGCCTATCGCAAGCTGCTGCGCGATATGGAAGGCGCACAGGAAATGCTGTCCGATCCCGATCTGAAGGATGCCGCGCGAGAGGAGCTGGATGCCCTGACCGCGCAGGAGGAATCAAGCGCGCAGGCGCTGCGCCTCTTTCTGCTGCCAAAGGATCCGGACGATGACCGCAGCGTCATTCTGGAGGTACGCGCCGGCACAGGCGGCGATGAAGCCAGCCTGTTTGCCGCCCTGCTTCTGCGCATGTATACGCGCTATGCGGAGCGCCACGCTCTGGTCACACAGCTGCTCAGCAGCTCGGATACAGAAATCGGCGGCGTCCGGGAAGCCGTCATGAGCGTGACGGGCAAGGGCGCATACCGGCTGCTCAAATACGAAAGCGGCGTGCACTGCATCAAGCGCGTGCCCGTGACCGAAACCAAGGGGCGCACGCAGACCTCCACCGCCACCGTTGCCGTGCTGCCCGAGGCGGAAGCGGTGGAAGTGCAGCTCAACCCCGGCGATCTGCGCATAGATACCTACCGCGCCTCCGGACACGGCGGGCAGTATATCAACCGCACGGACAGCGCCGTGCGCATCACGCATCTGCCCACGGGGCTGGTCGCCACCTGTCAGGATGAAAAGAGCCAGCTGCGCAATCGCGAACGCGCCCTGCAGGTGCTTTCCAGCCGGCTGTATGCCCTGCGCAAGGCGGAAGCGGACAGCGCCTATGCCGCCT
>CAMGDO010000257.1 GCA_946042585.1 uncultured Clostridia bacterium | reverse complement strand
CAGCTCCTTCATTTTCATTCCGCAGAACCGGCTTTGCCGGTTCGAGGAGCGGGGGGCACCCCGCTTCCTTACAGATTTTCCGGCCGTGATGCGTAGCATCACAGGAAAATCTGCTGCCCGAAAAAACGAATCCTTCGTTTTTTTCGGAGGGCGGCGACTTTGGCGACGCCCTGAGCCGTGCTCCCCTTCCGGGAACACGGCCTTGATTCACAGCATGACCAATGCCATTATGCTTTCAGGCCAATGCGTTTCAGCGTGTCCATGCTCATGGCAGCCGCCTCAAGCGGCGTGCGCCCCACAGATTTGTCCTGCTCCACCACAAACCACTGCGCGCCCGCAGCCAGACCGGCCTCCACCACTTCCTCCACCTTCTGGCAGCCATAGCCCACCGGGCGGAACTCAAAGGGGGTGTTTGTGTTGGTCTCGCTCTCGCCCAGCAGCCCGTACGGCGTGGCATCGCCCTCCCGGCGGCCCACATAATCCTTGAGATGCACCACCGGCGCGCGGCCGGTATATTTCAGCAGATACTGCGCCGGATCAACGCCCGCATATTTCGCCCAGCACACGTCAATCTCGGTCGCAAGCAGGCTTTCGGGAACCGCTTCGTAGATGAAGTCCAGCGCATACATGCCGCTGAGCGTGACAAACTCGAAATCGTGATTGTGATACAGCAGCTGAATGCCGTTTTCCCGGCAGAGGCTGCCAAAGCGATACATCGTGCGGATGACGCTGGCAAAGCCCGCGGCGCCGGGGCGGCGCTCCACGCCGAGGAAGGGAATGGCGATATAGCGGCAGCCAATGGCCTTGTGGAAGGCGATCACGCCGTCCATATCGCTTTCAATGTCCGCCAGCGGCACATGGCTGGATACCGCCTCAAGGCCGCACTGCGTAAGCATCTCCCTGATTTCCGATGCGCTGTGGCCATAGAAACCGGCAAATTCCACGCCGTCATAGCCAAGCGCACCAAGCTGCCTGAGCACGGAAAGCAGATCCCGCTGCGCGTCCTCGCGTGCGGAATACACCTGATAGGCAACGGGAGCGTTTTTCATGCCTGGTTCTCCTCTCAGTTGAAATACACAGGCTGGCCGGTCTTGGCGGAGGTATAGATCGCTTCCAGAATCTGCGTGACGACAAACGCCTGCTCGGGCTTGACAACCGTTTCACCCTCGCCCTTGACGGCGTTGATGAACGTGCGCTGCTCCATCACCTTGGGATCATCCGCCGCGCCTTCATAGAAGTCCACGCCCTTGCGCTTGAGATCGGGCACAAAGGTGAACTGCTTGCCAAACTTCACGCCGTTGATGCGCAGCCCGTCATGCATATCCGCGCCGCCCTTGGTGCCGCACAGCACGGTCTTGGCCTCTTCCACCTCCAGGGTATTGAGCGCCCAGGTAGCGCACAGCTGAATGGTGGCGCCATTTTCCATCACAATAAAGCCAAACGCGCTGTCTTCCACCGTGAATTTCTCCGGATCCCAGTCGCCCCAGGCATTGCCCGTTTCGGTATCGTTGTTGAGCTTATGGTACACCGTGCCCACTGCGTATTTGGGCTTGTAGTTGTTCATCGTCCACAGCGTCAGATCCAGCGCATGCGTGCCGATATCGATGAGGGGGCCGCCGCCCTGCTCATATTCATTGAGGAACACGCCCCAGGTGGGAACGGCACGGCGGCGAATGGCGTTGGCGCGCGCAAAGTACACTTCGCCCAGCTCGTCCGCTTCGCAGGCCTTCTTGAGGAACTGGCTGTCGGCGCGGTAACGTCCCTGATAGCCGATGGTCAGGATTTTGCCTGTTTCGTGCGCGGCGTCGAGCATCTTCTGCGCCTCGACCGTATTGATGGCCATAGGCTTTTCGCACATTACATTCTTGCCGGCATGCAGCGCATCCACAGTGATGAAGGAATGGCTGCGGTTGGGCGTGCACACATACACGCAGTCCAGATCCAGCTTGAGCAGCTCCTTATAGTCGGTAAATACCTGCGCATCCTGAGTTCCATATTCCGCTTTGGCCTTTTCGGCGCGCTCAATCAGCAGATCGCAAAACGCGACCATCTGCACCTCGTCCTCGTGCGTCTCTTTCTGAGCAGCAGCGTTCAGGCTTTTGAGCGCGGGCATGTGCTTGCCATTGGCAATGCCGCCGCAGCCGATGATACCGATTTTGATCGCCATGATATTTTGTCTCCTTTCAGCATTTCAAACGATAAGCCGGGTGTATCTGATGCTATTATAGCCCCCTGCACGCCGTCTGTCGTGACAAAGAACCCGCGCAGAGTGACAAAACGCGCTGTCTTTCATGTTTTCTCTTTCCATGCGGCTCATTGATGCATTTGTCACTTCCGGTGCTTGTTTACACAGATTCTTCATGTTATACTGTTTCCCGGAGAACTATCACGGAGGTGATTGCCTATGGCATTGCTGCATGTTGCCTTTCATTCTGTCACTTTGCGCATGGAAATGCGCATGGACGTGGTGCTGCCCGAGGATGCGCGCGGGCAGATCGGTATGGACAGCCGCCGCCGTGCCGTGTGCCCCACGCTGTATCTTTTGCACGGCATGAGCGATGATCACACCATCTGGCAGCGGCGCACCGCCATAGAGCGCTATGCCGCCGGCTGCGGTCTGGCTGTGGTCATGCCATCCACGCATCTGGGCTGGTACACCGACATGCTGTCTCTTATACACATCTGACGCTGCCGACGAAGGCTTAGGTGTAG
>CAMGDO010000256.1 GCA_946042585.1 uncultured Clostridia bacterium | reverse complement strand
AGGCAATATCCAGCCCCACCTTCACCATCATGAACATGTACGAAAACGGACGGCTGCCGCTGTATCATTTTGACTGGTATCGCGTGAATGGCGCAGACGAGCTGTATGAAATCGGCGCGGAGGAGCAGCTGCCCGGCGACGGCGTGACGCTGGTGGAATGGGCGGAACGGGCGGAGGAGCTGCTGCCGGAAAAGCGGCTGGAGGTCGCTTTGGAAACAGTGGATGAAACAACGCGTCTCATGCGCTTTAGTGAACGGGGCGGCTTTCATGCCGTGGATTGGGAGATGATCGTGTGATAATTCTGGCTCTGGATACCTCCGGCCCCGTGGCGGGCGTGGCTGTCTGGGAGGACGGGCGCATCCGCTATGAGGGCGCTGCGGTCAACAAAATGACGCACTCGGAAAGCGTGATGCCCATGGTGGAGGAAGCGCTGCGCCGCACCGGGCTGACGATGCAGGCAATCAGCCTGCTGGCTGTTACGGTGGGCCCCGGCTCCTTCACGGGCGTGCGCATCGGCGTGACGGCGGTGAAGGCCATGGCGCATGCGCTGGGCATTCCCTGCGTGGGTGTGGACACGCTGGAAGCGACAGCTGCCGGCATTGACAATATCGACGAAATCATCTGCCCCATTCAGAATGCGCGCGTGCAGCAGGTGTATGGCGCGGCCTTCCGGGCAGGACAGCGCCTGATGGATGACTGTGTGATGAAGGTGGATGAGTTCCTCACGGCTGTGGCGGCGTTGGGCGACCATTTTCTCTTTACGGGCGACGGCGTGGCGATCTATCGGGAGAAAATCACGCAGACGCTGGGCGACAGGGCGCGCTTTGCCGCGTCGCAAAGCGCATATCTGCGGCCTGCAGCCGTTGCGGCGCTGGGCGCGCGGGATGCTGAGCGGGCGGTGGATTATCTGACGCTTCAGCCGATGTATCTGCGGGCGCCGCAGGCGGAGCGCGAGCGCGCCGCGCGGGAGGCGGAGAAGCATGGCTGATGTGGTGATCCGGCGCATGACCATAGACGATGTGGATGCGGTGGCAGCGATTGAAGCAGCCACCTTTCCCATGCCATGGAGCCGCCGCTCCTTTGAGGAGGAGATGACGCGCAATGCCTGCGCGCGCTATCTGGTGGCGGAAACGGAAGGAAAAATCGTGGGTTTTGCCGGCGTGTGGGTGGTGATCGACGAAGGGCATATCACCAACATTGCCGTGCTCAGGGAATACAGGGGACGGGGCATCGGCCGCCTGCTGACGGGCGGGCTGATGCAGTATGCGGCGAATCTGGGCGTCAACTACATGACGCTGGAGGTGCGCCGCAGCAACGAGGCGGCACAGAATCTGTATCTGTCTCTCGGATTCATCCAGGTGGGCGTGCGCAAGAAATATTATGAGGATAACGGCGAGGACGCGCTGTTTATGGTGTGCGACCATATGCCGCCTGTCCAGGAGGACTTTGAAGAAGCCGAAACCGTGCACGAATGAGCGCGGAAGCAACGACTGAACACAGCATAAACCGGCTCCGGAGGCAATGCCTCCGGAGCCGGTTTTTTGAGCTTGTGCGCACTTTTTGCGGCAGTCAGGCACATTTCTCAGCCGTTGCCGCCCGGCGCCCACACGGAAATGACTGCGCTGGTGAAGGGATCGATGAACACAATGTAGCCATCCAGCAGGGCGCTGTCCATGGCCTGGGCGGTGTAGAAGTCAATGCGCCAGCAGCGAACGGTTCCTCTGTAGTCGTCATAGTCCGTATAGGAGAAGAACGCATTGTACAGCGCGATGTCGTTTTCTGTCAGCCCTTCGCTGCGCAGTGCGGCTTTGGCGGCGATGAGCGCCTCCTCCTGACTGATGGCGCCTGTGTCAGGCAGCGAATAGAAATCGGGGTTAAACTCTGCCTTTTCCGCCACAGTCCAGGTGTAGAACGGTCCGCGAACAAGCTCCAGCTCCTTCAAACGGATCAGCTGCCATTCGTCCTGAAGCATGGAGACATAGCACTCGCTGTCAGTGGAAAGCATCTGCTCCGGGTCGAGGGATACAAAAACCACATTGAATTCAAGCTTCGCTTCGGAGGGCAGCACAGACTGCCTGGTGTAGGTCACAATGGCCCAATGCAGCTCGCTGTCATGGCCGCTTGCATCCATGTATACCTGCGATGTGCGTTCGTAGCCGCTCAGATCGCCCGCTTCGGGATAGCAGGCAACGAAGCGCTCGTCAGCCAGCTTCAGCAGCTGGGCAGACACCTCGCCCTCTATGGGCGCGCCATAGCTGAGATAATAATCCAGCGGAGACGTCGCGAGCATTTTTTCGCGTTCTGCTTCGGTCATGCGGGCGCTCACGACAGTTTCACTTTGATAATCGCGCACGATATTGTACTGCTGATCAAAGAATACCGCGCAGTTCTTCTTCCCGGGCACGGCAACATAATAGAATTTCCAGATGCGCGTGTCGGGATTGGAGGGTTCATAATAGAAAAAAACACGGCAGGAGGAATAATCGCCCGGATTCATCCCGTACAGCTCGCTGATGCGCTGGTCGGCAAAGGCGCGCGCTTCTTCCTGCGGTATGTCGTTCTCATCCGGCAGGGTGCTTACGTTTAGGCCGGTATCAAAGCCGTAGCTCAGGCGAAGCTGTGAAACCTGCGCGGCCACTTCCAGCGGAAATTCGTTGCTGTCGCCGTACAGATCATAGTACTGACTGAGGAGAGCCATGTATTCCTCATACCG
>CAMGDO010000255.1 GCA_946042585.1 uncultured Clostridia bacterium | reverse complement strand
TTGAATCCATGCGGAGGTGACGGGTAAATGGGAGCGAATACCAAAGCTCTGAAGAGCCGCATCCGCAGCGTGGATTCCACGATGCACCTGACGCATGCGATGGGTCTGGTGGCTTCGTCCAAAATGCGCCGCGCAACAGCCAATATGAACAGCGGACGCCAGTATGCCGCCGCTTTCAGCGATGTGATGGATGTGCTGATGGCATGTCCTGAGTGCGCGCGCAGCCCGTACATGCAAAGGCGCGAGGGCGTCCGTACCCGTCTGATTGTCATTGCCGGCGACCGCGGACTGGCTGGAGGATACAATGCCAATGTGTTCCGCCTGGTTGACAGCATGGACAAGGAGAAGGTGCTGCCCATCGGTAAGCGCGCCTGCGAACGGTATCATGGCGCATTCAAATCGTCCGAGCGCTTTTCGGGCGACGAGGCGCGCGAAATGGCGGAAATGCTGTGCCGAGATTTTCTTGCGGGCGAGTATGACCGGCTGGGCATTGTGGGCACGCGCTATGTGTCCATGATGTCGCAGGAGGCCTATGTGACATGGGTGCTGCCGCTGGAGCGCAAGGAGGAAGCCAGGCCTATTGACGCTGTGTTTGAGCCGGATGAAGAGACGATTCTGGCCAATGTGGTGCCGGACTATCTGGCAGGCGTGCTGATGCGCGTGATCCGCGAAAGCTTTGCCAGCGAGGTGGCCGCACGCCGCATGGCGATGGATTCCGCCGGCAAGAACGCGCAGGCCATGATCGACGATCTGACGCTGGCATACAACCGTGCGCGCCAGGGCGCCATTACGCAGGAAATCACCGAAATTGTCGCTGGCAGCGACGCATAAGAGAATAAGGAGGCAACCACCTTGACGGATAAACGCACGGGCAAAGTCGCGCAGGTCATGGGACCTGTTGTCGACGTCCGTTTTGATAATGACAGTCTGCCGGAAATCCATAACGCGCTGACCGTTATGATCGGCGACCGCATGCTGACCTGCGAGGTCGCCCAGCATATCGGTGACAGCACCGTGCGCTGCATTGCCATGGCGTCCACGGATGGTCTGCAGCGCGATGCCGAAGTGACTGATACCGGCAAGGGCATCAGCGTGCCGGTAGGACACCAGACGCTGGGCCGCATCTTCAATGTGCTGGGCGATGTGGTGGACAACGGCGAGCCGGTGACGGGCGAAAAGTGGGAGATTCATCGTCCGGCGCCCGCGTTTGACGAGCTTTCCACCTCCACCGAGATGCTGGAAACGGGCATCAAGGTGATTGACCTGATCTGCCCCTACGCCAAGGGCGGCAAGATCGGTCTGTTCGGCGGCGCAGGCGTGGGCAAAACCGTGCTGATCATGGAATTGATCAACAACATCGCCAAGCAGCACAATGGTCTGTCCGTGTTCACCGGCGTTGGCGAGCGCACCCGCGAGGGCAACGACCTGTATAACGAAATGAAGGAATCCGGCGTTCTGAAGAACACCGCGCTGGTATATGGCCAGATGAACGAGCCGCCGGGAGCGCGTATGCGCGTGGGTCTGTCCGGCCTGACCATGGCGGAATATTTCCGCGATGAAGAAAATCAGGACGTGCTGCTCTTCATTGACAATATCTTCCGCTTCACGCAGGCAGGCTCTGAGGTATCCGCGCTGCTGGGCCGCATGCCTTCGGCTGTTGGCTATCAGCCTACGCTGGCCAATGATATGGGCACGCTGCAGGAGCGTATCACCTCCACGCGCAAGGGTTCGATCACGTCCGTTCAGGCGGTATATGTGCCTGCGGATGACCTGACGGATCCGGCGCCTGCCACCACGTTCTCGCATCTGGACGCCACCACCGTGCTTTCGCGCACCATCGCGTCGCAGGGCATTTATCCCGCCGTGGATCCGCTGGAGTCCACCAGCCGCATCCTGACGCCTGAAATCGTGGGCGAGGAGCATTATCGCATCGCCCGCGAGGTACAGCGCATTCTGCAGCGCTATACCGAACTGATGGACATCATCGCCATCATGGGTATGGATGAACTGTCTGACAGCGATAAGCTGCTGGTCAGCCGCGCGCGCAAGATTCAGCGCTTCCTGTCCCAGCCCTTCACGGTGTCCGAGAAATTCACGGGCTTTGAGGGCGTATATGTGCCGGTGTCTGAGACGCTGCGCGGCTTCCGCGAGATCATCGAGGGCAAGCATGACGATCTGCCCGAGTCCGCATTCCTCTTTGCGGGCACCATTGACGACGCCGTGGCCAAGGCGAAGAAGGTGTGAGCATGAATACCTTCCTGCTGAACATTTCTTCTCCGGATGGCAACCTCTTTGCCGATCAGGTGACGAAGATCACGCTGCGAGGCGTGGAAGGCGACCTGGCCGTGCTGGCCGGGCATATGCCGTTTATCACTTCTGTGATACCGTGCGATGTGCATGTGACGCTGCCGGATGACACGGTGAAAACCGGGCGCACGCAGGGCGGTCTGCTGACTGTTTCGCACAATACGGTCACGCTGCTGGGTTCATTCCACTGGCTGTAAATCAAAAGAGCGGCTGAAGCCGCTCTTTTTTTATGCCTTTTGTGCTGCCAATGATGGCACTTTACAGAAACTTCACCATTCTGTATTCGTCGGCATAGGAGCCGTCCGGATAGCGCATGGCACGGGGGAAAATGCCGGAGATTTCGAACCCGAAGGATTCATACAGGTGCAGCGCGCGTTCATTGCCAGCCACCACATCCAGCTCTGCCTGGGTG
>CAMGDO010000254.1 GCA_946042585.1 uncultured Clostridia bacterium | reverse complement strand
GGCTCGGAGATGTGTATAAGAGACAGGCTCACCTGGGTATCCACCACCGGCTTCTTTGACATGTTCAGCTTTGCCATCAAGCGCGCAGCGGAATTCTTCATTCCCCGGTTTCTGATGCCCAACGCAAAAACCCCCAAGCATTTCTACGATTACAAAATGGCCCGGGAAGAAGCCCGGAAAAAACCGCTGACAACGCTGCTTTTCACCGGGATTGCTCTGCTTGCTTTCTCTCTGCTCTGTTGGGGGCTGTATTATGGGCTGCAGCGCCCATAATCACGCATACAAAAAACAGCGCTGAAAAAGCGCTGTTTTTTATTTGCTTTATTTCGCGAAACGCGTCGAGGAATGCTCTTTTTCAGTCAGCACCTCGTAGGTGCCATCGCCCGTCGTTCGCACGCATACGCTGCCGTCATAGTAGGTGTGATAGACCTCGCCCACGCTGGCATACCGCTGTGCAATGTAATAGTCCTCCAGTTTATCGTTGGTAATCACTGTGATGATCGGCGATAACGCCTTTCGCCAGCTGGTGGATGAGGATGTGGATGCGCCATGATGATTGGCCTTGACCACATCGCAATCCAGCTCTTCCTTCCACCGCTCCACCACCGCCCGCTCGCCAGGCGTATAGAGATCGCCCGCAAACAGGAAGGAGGAATCGCCATACGTCATTTTCAACACCAGCGACTGGTTGTTCAAAAACTGCGTATTGACCTTCTTCTCACCGTCCAGATATTCAATCGTTTCCGTCGGATTAAACACCTGCACCATGACCTCTGCGCCAAATGCGAAGCTCATGCCCTCATACAATATCACATGATTCAGACCCAGGTTCGCAATGGCATCCATATACGCACGATAATACCTGGAAGTCTCATAAACCACCGCCGATGTATACACCGTGCCGATCTCGTATTTTTCCATCAGCGTGGGCGCGCCGCTCACATGATCAATATGCGGATGGGACAGCACCAGGCAATCAATCCTTTTGACCCCCATCGTATCCAGCGCGCGGGTGATATAGTCCACGCAAAACGGACTTCCCGTATCCAGCACCATCACCTGACCATCCGGCGAAGTGAGAATCATACTGTCTCCCGGCTTGCTGTCCTTATCCGGCGCGTCTCCCAGCCACAGGAAACGCACGCTCATCTTTCCCGCATCCTCCGCCATGGAAAACAGCTGCTCGTAGGAAACGGTCTCTGCCGCCGCACAACCAAGCAGCAGCAACAGAACCAGCAGGCATGCCAGCGCTTTTTTCATATCGATCCCTCACCCGTTTTTCTTTGATTATAACAGAAAGCGCTGCCATTTTCAATCACTTGGCCGACCTCCCCAATAAATAACTGCCAAGCGCCTCTGTCAGTATTCCTTTTTCACCAGTTCACGCCATTTCTCCAGCGAGCGCCTCACCTTGTCCTCTGTCGTGCAATAGGCAATACGGAAATACCCCGGCACGCCAAAGGTATCGCCCGGAACCAGAATCAGGTCATACCGGGCAGCCTTCGTACAAAAAGCCGCCGCATCTCGCTCCATCGCACGCGGGAACATATAGAATGTACCGCCCGGACGCACCACCTCAAACCCGAGCTTCACCAGCTCATCATACAGCAGGTTCATATTGCGCGCATATACCGAAAAATCCGCCGTGACATCACAGCAATCCGCTGCCGCGCGCTGCACAATGCCCGCCGTGCTGTCATGCCCGATGCCGCGCGACACCTGCACCGCCATACGTGCCAGCAGCTTCGATTGCCCGCAGGCAGGATTCACCGCCAGATAACCCACGCGGTCGCCCGGTACAGACAGCGATTTTGAAAAAGAATAGCAGCTGAGCGTCCGCGCATAAAAGGCTGAAACATAGGGCTGCTTCTGCCCGTCAAACAGGATTTCGCGATAGGGTTCATCCGAAATCAGCCAGATTTCATGGCCATACTCACGTTCCTTTGCAGTTAAGAACTCCGCAAGATGGCTGAGCGTCTCTTCCGCATAGACCACGCCCGACGGATTGCAGGGCGTATTGACAATCACCGCCTGCACGCGTGCGTTCATCACACGCTCCAATGCGTCAAAATCAATCTGAAAATCCGCGCAACGCGCAGGCACCACGCACAGCCTGCGCCCCGCCAGCTCCGTGTAGGGCGCATATTCCGGGAAAAACGGCGCAAAGGTCAGCACCTCGTCTCCGGGCGAGGTGACCAGACGTATGGCATAAGCCAGCGCCCCGGCTGCGCCCGCTGTGATGACAATATCCCCTGCGTCATACTGCATGCCAAATCGCCTGTTCAGCGACGCAGCGATCTTCTCCCGCGCCTCCAGAACCCCCATATCCGGGCTGTAGCTGTGCACATGGTTTATATCAGCCTGCTGCAAAAGCTCGATAATACGCGCATTGTAGGCCTTAGGCGCGGGCACAGATGGGTTTCCCAGACTGAAATCAAAGACATTCTCTTCTCCGATTTCCTGCGCCCGGGCATGTGCCAGCGCGCTCAGCTCCATGATAGCCGATTTTTTATTCAGCATCGCCTGATACTTCTGCGAAAGCATCCCATCCACCCTTTCCCATTTTCCTGAACATAAAAAAGGAGTCGCCTGACTCCAGTGTTCATCACAGGTTATCATGCACATGGCGGCTTGTCAATGCCTGCATATCGCGAAAACAGCAAAAGGACAAGCGCGCCATGTCCATACTGTCTCTTATACACATCTCCGAGCCCACGAGACGTAGAGGAATC
>CAMGDO010000253.1 GCA_946042585.1 uncultured Clostridia bacterium | reverse complement strand
TCGCGCACAGCTTCCTGAGAGCCGTAGCGCTTGGTCACGCCGGAAAGCGAAATCAAGATACCCCGTGAGCATATTCAGTGTGGTGGTTTTGCCCGCGCCGTTCTGCCCGAGCAGCCCCACGGTTTCTCCCCGCTGCACGCAGAAGGAAATATCGCGCACAGCTTCCTGAGAGCCGTAGCGCTTGGTCACGCCGGAAAGCGAAATCATAGCAACAAACCTTTCGGACAATATGAGAAGCGCGGAAATCCGCACGGCTATTATACCACGCTTTGCACGCTGCATAAATGAACAATATGTAAAGGAATATCCCGGATTGTAACGGACAGTGCCTCTGGCTTTACGAAATGGGGAAAATGTGCTATACTGAAACGCGTTCCCATTTTGGATGGGAAAAAGGAGGAAAAAATGTATCGCTATTCCCAGCAAATGCGGCAAACATCGCCCAATTCCAAGCTGAAAAGCCGCATCCTTGTTCTTTTGCTTGTACTTGCCGTGACCGGCTGCGCGGTGCTCGGATCGCTGTACGCCTCTTCAGCCGTCTATCGCTCAAGCGCGCAGCGGCAGCTGGTGCAGCGCGTGCGCGAATGCTGCATGACGGCGCGCACGGCTGCCGGCAAGCTGACGGATTCTGTGACCAGCGACACGACGCAGCGCCTCGCGCAGGTGGCGCAGGCCGTGCATACGATGGATCAGCTCAATCAGATGTCCATCGCGCTGGAGGGCGAGCGCGGACGGCTGGTACCCGCCGAAGCGCTGGACGGGCTGTATACCGATCTGGATTCGTATTTCAACTATATCAAGACCAATACGACCTCGGTGATGGAAACCCGGCAGAAGCTCGTCTTGCATCTGGATGCGCTGCAGCTGGTGCTTTCGCAGGAGTGACATATTTGTTTTCAGACGCAGAAAAGGCCGTGTTTCCCATACGGGACGCACGGTCTTTCTTCATATAAAGCGGCAGGGAGCTTACCCCTTCTTTTTTTTCGCTTTTCCGCTGCGCAGCTTTTCCTGCGTATTGTGCCACCAGATGGACAGCGGCGTTTTCGAGGATGTGCTTGGCCCCAGAAGACCGGCGTCGGCATCCAGCGTGACGCGGCAGATATTGGCCACCAGCGGCCCGGCGATCAGCCCGATGGCGCCCAGAATCTGAAAGCCCGCGAACATGGACATCATCGTGACCAAGGGATACAGCCCCAGCTGCTTGCCCACGATGCGCGGCTCGATGATCTGGCGGGTGGTGATGGTGCACAGATAGATGATAAACAGCCCGATGGCGGTGGAATAATCCCCCAGCACCAGCGCGCCGATGGCCCAGGTGTTGAGGAAGAGTCCCGCGCCGATGACGGGCAGCACATCCGCAATGCCGATGAGCAGTCCCAGCAGCAATGCATAGGGCTTGCCCAGAATGGTCAGCCCGGCAATGATAATGAGCATCAGCACAAAGGAGATGAAGATCTGCGCGCGGATCTGGCCAAAGATTGCAGTGAACACGCCGCTTTTGATCAGGCCGAAATCCCGCACGACGCTCTTGGGGAAGGTGCGATGGAAAAACGCGGCGATGCGTTCGCGGTCATAGCTGAGATAAAAGGTGCCCATGATGGTGAAGAGCACGGACAGAATGATGGTGGGCAGCGATACGGCGGTGGAAATGGTGAAGCTGGCCAGCCTGCCCGACAGATTGGTGACCCAGCTGACGATGCTGGATACCATGCTGGTCAGCAGCCCTGTGACCTGCTCAAGAAAGCCCGCGGGCAAAAGTTCCGCGTAGTCTTCATAGATGGCGCGCAGCCAGGCGGTGATGGAATTGACCAGGAAGGTGAGCATGTCGGGCAGCGCGCGGGCGAAATTGAAGATTTCGCGCACCAGACGGTCGGCGGTGGTGAGAAACAGCGCCGTGATCAGACCAAAGAGCACGGCCATGCAGATGAGCGTGGCCATCGTGCGCGCCGCTTTGATTTTGCCAAAGAACCGGCGCAGCAGCCGCGCCACGGGCTCCATCAGCGAGGAAAATACAAACGCCAGAACAAAGGGCCAGCAGTAGGGGAACAGCTGGACGGCGATGTAGCACAGCAGCGTCACCGATGCGATGATCAGCAGCTTGCGCGGCACATCGTTCATATTCTTGTTCCAGACGGTCAGGCGTTCAAAAAAACTGTTCATGGCAATCTCCAGATATTCTGCTGCAATGACATGCTATGCCGTGCGAGCGGTTTCGAAAACCGGTATCTGATGGAATTATACCAGATTCTTACGGAAAACACAATGAAGAGAAAAGAAAAGACGCCGCTTTTACAATTGCGGCGTCGTTTTTTGAAAAACAGAAAAAAACAGATCTGCGGCAAATGCCGCGCTCAACTCATTTTTCGTCCGAGGGCTTCTCGGGCTTGTTCAGGTGAATCGGATAATGACCACAATCCACCATATCGCGCAATAGCTGCAGGGCAAGGGCGCGTCCTTCTTCGTTCATGCTGTGAAATGCAGTGAGCAGCATTTCCTCTTCCCCGGTATCCTCACGGTTATCCACCAGGCGGATGAAATCATCCAGCCCCATTCCCAGGGCCTTCACCAGCTTCTGCAGGGATTTATAACGCGGATTATCTGTTGCACCGGATGCGATCTTATCAATTGTGCTCTTGGGAACGCCGCTCATTGCGGAGAGCATATCGCTTGTGACACCCTGACGCTGCATCACAGTGCGAATTACTTCAAGTCCCATATTCGTTACCTCCGTTATCGCTGCCGACGAAGCAGCAGGTTCATGCAAAAAGCAATTG
>CAMGDO010000252.1 GCA_946042585.1 uncultured Clostridia bacterium | reverse complement strand
GCCGGGGCTGGAAGCGTCCTCCACCTTCTTTGGCGTGGGCTGGGCGTCCAGCAACGGCGAATCCAAGGTGGTCTGCCCCGAAAACTCCCTGTCGGTGGACGGCATTCACAACTGTATCCGCGTGCTGGAGGAGATTGAGAACAACAAGTTCAGCGATCTGGATTTCTTTGAGGGCAACGCATGCGTGGGCGGCTGTGTGGGCGGCCCGCTGGTGGTGGAGAACAACTATGTGGCCAAGGACAACCTGCGCAAGATGGTCAGCGCCATGAAAAAGAGCGACAGCCGCGACATTGCCGAAAGCGTGCCTTCTTCCATGATGACCAAATATTCGCTGCAGCTGGATGTGCCCATCGAGCCCAACCCTGTGATGAAGCTGGATGAGGACATGGGCGTGGCGATGGAAAAGATGGAGCGGATGAATCAGATTCTGGAGGATCTGCCCGGCTATGACTGCGGCTCGTGCGGCTCGCCCACCTGCCGAACCTTCGCGGAGGATATTGTACGCGGGTATTTCAGCGAAACGGCGTGCATTCACAAGCTCAGGGAGCAGCTCAAGGTGATGGCGCAGCATATGGTGGATCTGGCGCAGATCAGTCCCTATAAGGAGAATAAGGAATGAAAGTGAAAGAGTTGATGCCGCTGCTGGCGGCTAAAAGCCTGACGCCCGGCGTGGGCGAGGACAAGGACGTGCTGTGCGGCTATACCTGCGACCTGCTCAGCTGGGTGATGGCAAACGGGAGCGAGGGCATGGCGTGGGTGACCGTGCAGACGCATATGAACGTGATTGCCGTGGCGGTGCTGGCTGAGATGGCCTGCGTGATTCTGCCGGAGAACATTTCTATGGAAGAAAGCGTGCTGGCCAAGGCGAAGGAAGAGGGGCTGTGCGTGCTGAGCAGCGCGCTGAGCAGCTATGAAATCTGCGGCCGCATGCACGGCGCCGGCGTGCCGGGCAAGGAAGCGTAAGCATGGCGTATTTTGCCGACCTGCACATTCACTCCTGCCTGTCGCCCTGCGGAGACGACGACATGACGCCCGCCAACGTGTGCGGCATGGCGCGCCTCAAGGGGCTGGATGTGATTGCCATCACCGATCACAACAGCGCGCGCAATCTGCCTGCGGCGCAGCGGCTGTGCGATGCCTACGGGCTGCTTTTGCTGCCGGGGCTTGAAATTACCACGCGCGAGGAAGTGCATCTGCTGGGATATTTTGAGACGGTGGAGGCGGCGCTGGATTTTTCCGAGGCGCTGCGGGAGCATCTGCCGCCCCGCAGAAACAATCCGCGCTTTTTCGGCCGCCAGCTGGTGATGAACGAGGAGGACGAGGTGGTGGATGAGGAAGAGGCGCTGCTGATTGGCGCGACGGATCTGCCGCTGCGCGAGGCGGCCGGGATGGTGCGCGCCTTTGGCGGCGCGGCGGTGCCTGCGCATATCAACCGCGGGGCGAACGGGTTGCTGGTGAATCTGGGCATGATGCCCGAAGAGCCCTTCTATCCCACGGTGGAGGTGGCGCGGCATCTGCCCTGCGATGAAAGCGCGGTGCGGGGAAGGCATGTGCTGCATTCATCCGATGCGCATTATCTGGGCGATATTCAGGAGCGGGAGCATGCGCTCAGCCTCAGAGAAAGCTCGACGGCGGAACTTTTGCGCTGGATGCTCTCCCGACAGGGGACGTAAACGGAGAAAAAACAAAAAAATCTCTAAATATCGATAAAAAAGTATGGAAAAGGCGCAATTTGTGCGTGCAATTGTGAAGCAAACATGATACAATACGATGGTATGGGTAAAGGAGTCCCCTTTACCCGCAGACAATGCGAGGAGGTTTTATCCGATCATGCCTGACATGAAAGAAAAGTTTGCGCAGCTGGATCAGGTGATCAGCGAGCTCAAGGATCAGCCCGGCGCGCTGATGCCCGTGCTGCAGAGGGCGCAGAATATCTTCGGCTGCGTGTCGCTGGACGTGCAGAAGAGAATTGCTGAGGGCCTTGGCGTGACGCTGAGCGAAGTGTATGGCGTCGCCACGTTTTATGCGCAGTTCACCCTGCAGCCCAGCGGCAAGTATATCATCAGCGTGTGTCTGGGCACCGCGTGCTATGTGAAGGGCTCGCAGAAGGTGCTGGACAAGCTCAGCGAGGAGCTGGGCGTGCCGGTGGGCGGCACCACCAAGGACGGTCTGTTCACCCTGCAGGCCACCCGCTGCCTGGGCGCGTGCGGTCTGGCGCCTGTTATGACGGTGAATGAAGAAGTGTATGGCCGCCTGGTGCCCGAGGACATTCCCGGCATTCTGGCCAAGTACAGAGAGTAAGCAAGGCCATGCGGGATCTGTCGCTGCATATTCTGGATCTGGCGCAAAACAGCGTGCGCGCGCAGGCCAGTCTGGTGGAAATCACGGTGGCGGTGGACAGCGGCAAGCTGATTTCCATCACAATCCGCGATAACGGCTCGGGCATGAGCCGGGAACTGTGCGAGCGTGTGCTCAGTCCCTTTGCCACCACGCGCACCACGCGCCGGGTGGGGCTGGGGCTTCCGCTGATGGCGCAGAATGCGCGATTGACCGGCGGCGATCTGACGATTGAAAGCGAGATGGGACGCGGCACGGTGATGACGGCGACGCTGCACGGCGACAGCATAGACTGCCTGCCGCTGGGCGATCTGGCCGGCACGATGACTTCGCTGATCAGCGCTAATCCTGAAACGCCGGACTTTGTGCTGACGTGCGAAAGCCCGAAGGGCAGCATCTGTCTCTTATACACATCTGACGCTGCCGACGAAGGCTTAGGTG
>CAMGDO010000251.1 GCA_946042585.1 uncultured Clostridia bacterium | reverse complement strand
CTCCGTACATCAGCCGCACGCGCCCTGCACGCCTCCCGCCTATTACTTTGACAAATACATGCGCCGTGAATTGAGCGCTCCCCACACCGGCGACTGGGATCACGAGCTGCCCTCCGCGCAGGTCGGCACGCCTGTCACCTCCATGCGCGTGGACCCCCATGCCGAATACATCCGCACGCTGCGCGCGGGCTACTATGGCTGCTGCGAGCACATCGATCATCAGATGGGACGTCTGCTGGCCTATCTGCCGGAAAACACGGTGGTGATCTTCACCTCCGATCACGGCGATATGCTGGGCGATCACGGCTGGATCCGCAAGCGCAATCCCTATGAAGGCTCCGCGCACGTTCCCTTTGTCCTGCATCTGCCGCCCGCTCTGGCAAGCAAACTGGGCGTAAAGCCCGGCACAGTCTGCAGCGAGCCCGCAGAGCTGATGGATATCATGCCCACGATCCTTGATCTGTGCGGCATTGAGATTCCAGACAGCGTGGATGGTCTTTCGCTTCTGCCCGCCATGCAGGGCAAGGGTCTCAATCGCGCCTATATTCACGGCGAATGCAGCGCCGTCTCCACGCTGGGCAGCGGCATGCAGTATCTCACCGACGGGCGAATGAAATACATCTGGTTCCCGGCGCTTGGCAAGGAGCAGCTCTTCGACCTGTCCTCCGATCCCTATGAACAGCACGATCTGAGACGCGACCCTGCGCATGCAGGCACGGCCGCGCTGTGGCGAAGCCGCCTGATCAGGGAGCTTGAGGGCCGCCCCGAAGGCTTTGTCGTGCAGGGCGATCTTGTGCAGCTTGACGGTCCCACCGCCCGCAACATCATTCCATCCGTATAAGGAGGTTCTCCCATGTCCAGACAGCTCCTGCGAACCTGCATTCTGATGATTCTGCTGGTCGCGCTGATTGCCGTCGTCTCCATCTTTGCACAGATGCTGAAAAGCGCGCAAACGCTGACTGCACAGTCCACCACCACGCAGACCGCAGAAAACAGCGTTCAGTCGCAAAACGCCAGCCAGAGCCTGCCGGATCACCTGACAACGCTGACGAAGGCGCCCTTTGTCCTGCTTCTGGAGAACAGAGAAGTCGACGACGTCATGTATACAACCTTCTCCGTCTACCGCACGACAGTGGATGATGAGAACTGCCTGTATCACTGCGGCCGCATGTTTGAATCCTCTCTGCTGCGCTCCATCTCCTGGGCGGTGGATACCGGCACATACGACATTATCGTCACCTACACAAACGGCGCAGAACTGATCTACGGCTTTGACGGCAAGGACGGCTGGCAGTAAGATACGCCGCCCGCAAATCAAAAAGACGCCGCCTCTCCCGGCCCGGCAGACCGGAAGAAGCAGCGTCTTTTTCTGTTCGGGTATTTATGCGTTCAGATATCCCTTGAGCACCTTCAGCGTGTTGAGCACGCCCTCCACATGGCTGCGCTCATACCCGTGGCTGGCAAACACACCCGCGCCAATCAGCCCGTGGCGGATATCATTGCCCGCGCGCAGGGTCGCTTCGACATCCGAGCCATAATGCGGATACACATCCACCGCATAGGCGGCGTTTTCTTTTTGCGCCGCCTCAATCAGTCTGCCCACCACCTGATAGCTGTATGGGCCGCCCGAATCCTTGGCGCAGATAGACACCATGCGCTCCGTGCAGGTGAGCCCTTCGCCCACGCAGCCCATATCCACGCTGATGGCTTCCGTCACCCCCGCAGGCACACCGGCGGAACCGCCATGGCCAACCTCCTCATACGTCGTCACATGCACATACACGCGGCGGCTGAGCGTGATATTGCGTTCCCTGAGATAGCGGGCGAAGCCCAGCAGAATCCCCACCGACAGCTTGTCATCCAGAAAACGGCTTTTGATATATCCCGACGCCGTCACGCGCGTGCGGGGGTCAAAGCACACAGGATCGCCCACCTCAATGCCCAGCGCACGCACATCCGCTTCGTTTTTCACATCCTCATCCAGCACCACTTCCGTGGTTTCAAAGCTGCGCTTCACATCGCCATAGCTGCCGTTCACATGCACAGACGGATTGATCAGCTGCAGCGTACCCTCATACACCCGGCCGTCGCGCGTGTACAGCTTCACATTCTCCGCCTCTCCATTTTCCGCCCGCATGCCGCCCAGATTGGTCACCTTCAGCCGTCCATTGCCCTTGATCTGCGCCACCATCGCGCCCAGCGTGTCAGCGTGCGCCTCCAGCAGCAGCGCATCGTTTTCATCCGAGCCGCCCAGATCTGCCAGCACGCTGCCCTTGGTGGTGAAGCGTGCGGCAAAGCCCAAACCTTCAAAGGCCTGCTTCACCCACTGCGCTGCCCTGTCCGTATATCCCGAGGGGCTGTCAATCGACAGCAGCTCCCGCGTCATGTCCACTGCGTATCGTGCGTATTCCTTCATTTTCAGATTCCTCCGTTTCGCGTATCAGTGTAGCACTTTTTCCCTGCCCGCGCAAGAAAGAGCGGGCAGCCGTACTGTGTTTTTATCGTTCTTTACCGGGCTGTATATCGTGCAATCTCGCCCAGCATAAACCGCGCGAATGCCCGCAACTGTTCCTCCGGCACAAGCATTTCACCGCCTCCGGAATATGCCGCAAGCGCCCTGCGCACAATTTCCTGCCAGACCTGCGGCACATGCGCCTCTCCCCATTTTCCGCCTTCGCGCTTGCTCAACACGCTGCCATCCCGCAGACAGGCCAGCACGCGGCACAGGTTCAGCGTCATATACACGTGCTTTCCGGCGATTTCCTGCTCCGCCTGCTCCACATCCCGGCAG
>CAMGDO010000250.1 GCA_946042585.1 uncultured Clostridia bacterium | reverse complement strand
ACCTAAGCCTTCGTCGGCAGCGTCAGATGTGTATAAGAGACAGGATCAAATACAGGAGGTAACCGCCATGCAGGATAAGCCCGTCATCATGATCGTGGATGATGATCCCAATATCGCGCAGCTGGTGCAGCTCTATTTGCAAAAGGACGGCTTTGACACCGTCATATATGGCCGCGGTGACGAGGCGCTCTCTGCATTCAAGCAGAACCCGCCCGCGCTGATGGTGCTGGACATCATGCTGCCCGGCATGGATGGCTGGCAGGTGTGCCGCGCTGTGCGGCAGATCTCCCAGATTCCCATCATCATGCTCACCGCCAAGGACGAAACCTTTGACAAGGTGCTGGGGCTGGAGCTGGGCGCGGACGACTATGTGACCAAGCCCTTTGAGGGCAAGGAGCTCGCCGCGCGCGTAAAGGCTGTGCTGCGCCGCTCTGCATCGGGCGAAAGCGAAAAGGACATGCTCTCCTTCCCCGGGCTCACCGTCAGTCTGGAGAAATACGAAGTGTACTATCAGGGCAAAATCGTGGAAATGCCGCCCAAGGAGCTGGAGCTGCTTTATTTTCTGGCTTCCCATCAGAACCGCGTGTTCACCCGCGAACAGCTGCTCGAACAGGTCTGGGGCTTTGATTTCTTCGGCGACAGCCGCACGGTGGATGTGCACATCAAGCGCCTGCGCGAAAAGCTGCCGGGCTGCGAAAGCCTGGGCTGGTCTCTGCGCACGGTATGGAGCGTCGGCTACAAATTTGAAGTCAAATAACCGTCTGATACAATGAAAAAAATATCTCAGGGCATGTTTGCCCGTCTGCTGATTGTCACGCTGGCCATCATTCTGGTCTGCACGGTGGGGCTGTTTTCGCTGTTCTACGTGTCCATGCGCTCCAGCTATATCGATCAGCGCATGAATGAGCTGAAGGTCCAGGCCTATGACATCGCCTATCTCGCCAGCCGTGTGCGCAATAACGCGGTTGCCGACGCGCTGGGGCACACCTCCATCACAGAAGCCTACATCCAGTGGAAAGCCAATCAGGTATATGAGGAATTCAACGCCTACAGCGTGGTGGTGGATCGCACGGGCAAGACCACGCTGTATGCCACACCCGAATTGATGCGCGAAACGGAAATCGTGTTTGACCAGGACCACATCGTCAAGGTGCTCAAGCAGGTGCTCCTGGGCGAGGAAATCGTCACGCCCTCGGAGGGGCAGACGGGGCCCATGTTCACCGTGGCCGTGCCCTGGATAGACAACGGCACCGTGCTGGGCGCCGTCTTTGTGCAGACTGCCGCGCAGCCCATCTATGCCTCCTTCCGCAGCTTTGCCCTGCAGGGAGCGCTGGCGTCGCTGATTCTGTTCGCCCTGGCGGGCGTGTGCGTATTCTTCGTCACCCGTCAGATCATCAAGCCCCTGCGCGTTATGTCGCAGATGGCGGGCGAAATCGCTCAGGGCAAGTTTGACCGCCGTGTGCCCATCAGCGGCAGCAGGGAAACGCGCGAGCTTGCCGCCGCGTTCAATCTGATGGCCGGGCAGCTCGATCAGCTGGAAAACACACGGCGCGACTTTGTGGCCAATGTATCCCATGAGCTGCGCTCGCCCATGACCAGCATGCAGGGCTTCCTGCAGGGCATGCTGGACGGCACCATTCCCCCCGCCGAGCAGCGCAGGTATATGCAGATCGTGCTGGATGAAACGCGCCGTCTTTCCAGGCTGGTCGCATCGCTTTTGAACCTCTCCCGGATGGAAAACAGCGATACGGAATTGTCCCATTCCACCTTTGATATCCACGAATGCATCCGCCGCGTCATCATTGCCAATATGACGCAGCTGGACGAAAAGGGCATGGAGCTGGCGCTGAGCTTTGAGGATGAACCCATGTATGTGCGCGCAGACGCCGAGCAGATCGAGCAGGTGCTCATCAATCTTCTTTCCAACGCCATCAAATACACGCCCGAGGGTGGGCACATCCGCATTTCCACCGCGCAGGATGCGTGCATCACCCGCATCATCGTGCAGGATAACGGCCCGGGAATCGCTCCGGAGGACGCCCCGTATATCTTTGACCGCTTCTATAAAGCCGATAAGGCGCATACCGTCGGCAAAGGCACTGGCCTTGGGCTGGCCATCTGCAAGCGCATCATGGAAAAGCACGGACAAACCATCCGCCTGCTGCCGGGAAATGAAGGCGCGGCGTTTGAATTCACATTGGAAAGCAGCACCGCGCCCGAAAGCACACATATGGAGGAAAGCCATGCAGCTCAAAGCCAGAGCGAAGATTAACTGGTCGCTGGACACCGTCGGCACGCGCGCAGACGGCTATCACCTGCTGGATATGGTGATGCAGTCCGTCGAATTATGTGACGACGTGCTTCTGGAAAACGCCGAGACGCTGACGCTGCGCGCGGACGGCTGCGTTCGGGTACCCGAAACCGACGACAATCTGGCGCTGCGTGCCGCGCATGCCCTGCTGGATTATACCGGCGAGCGGCGCGGCGCCGCCATCACCCTGCACAAGCACATCCCCGTGGGCGGCGGTCTGGGCGGCGGCAGCGCCGATGCAGCCGCTGTGCTCAAGGGGCTCAACGACCTGTGGCAGCTGCATCTGCCCATGCAGACGCTGCTGGACATCGGCCTGAAGCTGGGAGCGGATATCCCCTTCTGCCTGACCGGCGGCCTGTGCCGCGCGCAGGGAATCGGAGAAATTCTCACGCCCGCTCCCTGCCTGCGCTCCTTTCCGCTCATTATCATCCAGCCCTGCCGCAGCCTGTCCACCCGTCAGGTGTTCACCCTGCTTAAGGAGCATAC
>CAMGDO010000249.1 GCA_946042585.1 uncultured Clostridia bacterium | reverse complement strand
AGACAGCGCGGTGGATCAGTGGTCGGTGGGCTTTTTGCGCGACGGCGTGTTCAGGGTGTATGCGTCCAGCGCGCGCCGGAAGCAGACGCCTGCGCTGGAGAGCGTGCTTGAATTGCCCCTGCTGCGCGGCACGGTGGCGATCTCCATTGTGGATGTGCTGGGCCGCCGGACACTGTGGACCCAGGAGGGCTGACATAACGCGCCGCACCCTCGCATAGTCTCAAGTATTGAGATAGCGAGGGGGCGAACGGATGCGTGAGGATGTTGCGCAGCGATGCCTGGACATGGCGCGCCATATGGCGGATACGGGCGCAACGGTGCGCGAGACGGCGAAGGTGTTTTCGGTGAGCAAAAGCCTGGCGCACAGAGAGCTGACCACACGGCTGAAGATACTCAGCCCCACCCTGTATGCGCAGGTGCGCAGGCAGCTTTTGTATCACAAGGCGGTGCGGCATCTGCGCGGCGGCGAGGCAACCAGACGCCGGTTTGCCCGCGAAAAATCGGAAAAAGTGGGGAATCATCGTCAGGATTGACAAAATATGACGCAAAGAGTGGGGACTAAATCCCAATTTTTTCTCAAAAAAGAGGAAAATGAATGCGTGTGTAGAATATTGATTCTCCGATGAAACTTCAAACGAAGGAGACTACGAACGTATGGCTGCAGCGGATGATATTGGCATTGATCTTGGCACGTCCAACGTGCTGATTTATGCGCGAAACAAGGGCATCGCTCTCAACGAACCTGCGGTGGTGGCGCTGGAGCGTGATTCGCGCGCAATTCGCGCAATCGGCACTGACGCGCATCGCATGATTGGGCGTACACCGGGCAATATTATCGCGATGCGCCCGCTGGCCAATGGTGCGATGGGCGATTTTGAGCTGGCGAGCACCATGCTGCATTATTTTGTGGCGGAAACCATCGGCAAACGCATGTTTTCCCGGCCGCGCGCCGTGCTGTCGCTGCCCTCGGGCGTGAATGAAATGGAAAAGCGCAGCATGATTACGGTGATGTTCGAGGCGGGGGTGCGGCGCACGCAGCTGCTGGACCGGCCGATTGCGGCGGCCATCGGCGCAGGCGTGCATGTGAACGACGCCTACGGCTCGATGATTGTGGATATTGGCGCGGGTATGACGGACATTGCCGTGCTGTCGCTGGGCAAAGTGGTGGTGTCCGATATGCCCATGATTGGCGGCGACCGGTTCGACGATGCGATTGCAAAATATCTGCGGCGCAAGCATAATCTGCTGATCGGCCCGCGCACGGCGGAGGATCTGAAAAACAATATCACATCGGCCATGCCGCGCGCTGAGCAGCTGTATATGGAAGTGACAGGACGCAACCTGATCAGCGGTCTGCCCAAGCTCATGCGCATCAATTCGGATGAAATGTTCGAGGCCATTGACGAGCCGCTCACCCAGCTGATTGAGGCGATTCATGCGGTGCTGGAGCATACGCCGGCGGAGCTGGCTGCGGACGTGTTCGACAACGGCATCGTGCTTTCGGGCGGCGGGGCGCAGCTGTCCGGCCTTGAGGATGCCATCTCGGCGGCGCTGAAGGTGCGCTGCCATGTGGCGGATAACCCGCAGGAATGCGTGGCACGCGGCTGCGGCATGGCGCTGGAAAAGGCATCGGAGTTTGGCCGCTATCTGAACAATGGCAAGAATCGCATATAACAAACACGGGCGGAGCTTTGGCTCCGCCTGCGTTGATTTGTGGTCATGGAAAGGATTGGCTGTGCCAGGCGGCGGAAGGTGTTCCGCCGGGTAAATAAAAAAGCCGCCCGGCATATGGTGGACAGCTTTTTTATCGGGCGCTATAATCAGGCCTCGGCACTCGCGCTAACGGTAGGCAGCGCGCGGACGACCTTGCCGCTGCGCAGGCAGCGGGTGCACACGTTCAGGTGCGTAGGACGGCCATCCACCAGCACGCGAACGCGCTGGACGTTGGGAGCATACATACGACCGGTCTTGTTCTCGGCATGGCTGACGCGATTGCCATTCATCAGACCCTTGTTGCACACTTCACAATACTTACCCATTTTCGTTACACCTCCCTGTCGGAGATTGCCTTACGTCACGCGGCATTGCCGCGGGAAAGCCTCTTATGACAGCTTGACCATTTTACCATAGAAGCGATATAATTGCAAGTCTTTCGGCAAAATTTTTGAAAGCGGGATAAAAATATGCTGTATTCACATGTGATGACCACCCAAATCGGGCTCCTGACGCTTGAGGAAGCGGATGGCGCGCTCAGGCGCGTTTCCTTTGGCGACTGCGCGCGCGGCGAGCGGATGAAAACGCTTCTGCTTGCGCGCGCACAGCGGGAGATCAAGGAATATCTTGCCGGCGAGCGGCGGTATTTTGATTTGCCGCTCAAGCTTGAAGGCACGCCCTTTCAGCAGCTGGTGTGGCAGGCGCTGCGCGATATTCCCTATGGCGAAACGCGCAGCTACGGCGAGCTGGCAGCTGCCATTGGCCGCAAGAAGGCGTGCCGCGCCGTGGGGATGGCCAATCATCATAATCCCCTGGCCATCATCGTGCCCTGTCACCGTGTCATCGGGGCAAATGGGCGACTGACGGGCTATGCGGGAGGAGTGGAAATCAAGCGCGCGCTGCTCAAACTGGAAGGAATTGTAACAGAGTGAGCGCGGCGTTTGACAAGGCCTTTGCTGCGGTGCTATCATAATGGCATCTGTGCGAAGGGGGGACAGCCGATGAAAAGCCGCGTGTGGTATGTGCTGGCGCTGGCTTTGTGCTGCCTCTGTCTCTTATACACATCTGACGCTGCCGACGAAGGCTTAGGTGT
>CAMGDO010000248.1 GCA_946042585.1 uncultured Clostridia bacterium | reverse complement strand
GTCATGATGAACACGCTGGTGCCAACGGCGGTTTTGAGCTCATAGCCCAGCACGCTGGTGAGAATCAGCAGCATCATCATGCCGCCGCCTGCGCCCACAAAGCCGCAGATAAAGCCGATAAGGATGCCGCAGATGATGGACTGTATCGCCCGCTTTTTCGCCGATACGGATTCCATGCTTTCTTTTGTGGTCAAAACAGGCTTCACGATAAATTTGATACCCAGCAGGAAGGTCATAAACACGGAGAAGTTACCCATCGTATTGGACGGGACGAGGCTTGAAACATAGCTTCCCACAATCGTAAAGAGCAGCACGCTGGCCATCATATACAGACCGTTTTTGATATCAAGGTTATGGTTCTTGTTATAGGTATAGGCGGATACTGCGCTGGCAAGCACATCGGAGGACAGCGCGATGCCGACTGCCGCATACGGCTCCATGCCCAGAAAAGTGACCAGCATGGGCGTGATGACGGCAGCTGCGCTCATTCCGGCAAAGCCCGTGCCGAGCCCTGCGCCCATGCCTGCAAAAAACGTGACGAGAATTTTGATCAGCAAGTCCATTATTCGTTTCCTTCTTTCAGAATGGTGTCCAGATTTGTTCTGATTCTTTGGATAACGCCAAAGAACTGCCGGAGGCTTTCCGTGTCAATTCCTGCGAAAACACTCCGGAAAAAATCGCCCTGAACCTGTCGTCCCTGCTGGATGATTGCGCCGGCCTTTTCGGTGCAGATCAGAACGTTTTTTCTTCTGTCATTTGTGTCGGGGATTCTCTCCAGGAGCCCCTCCCGAACCAGCTTGTCCACGTTGATTGATACAAGGTTCGCTTTGATCCCCCTGTATTCAGTAATGTCTCTTGCGGTGTTGTATTCGGGATTATTGGCAAGAAACATCAGAATATCAAGCGCGGTTTGGGATAATTGCGTTTTCCTGCAAAGCGGCTTACATCGGGCATTGTAGGTCTCAAGCAGATCGTGGGCGAATTCGATGCTTCTTTTCCCTTCGGTCATGGTAATTCCCTCACCCAATAATTTCAATTTTGATTAGTTCAATATTGAACTATATAATTATAGCGCGCTGTTTTGAGGAAGTCAACAGAAAAACAATAGCGGCGCAGCATTTCCACAAAAAAAACCCGGCGAAAAAACCGGGCGTTGAATTGCGTTTCAGGGCTGCGCTGTGCATGCTACCGGCTTTCCCGGTCTGTTTTGGCAATCGGCATGCTCTGGCAGGCGGGGCAGAAATGGCTGCCGCGACCGCAGATAAAGCGTTTCTCTATCTTCATGCCGCAGGCGGCGCAGGGAAGACCCTGCCGGTTGTATACCAGAAGACAGGGGGTATTGCGGTATTCGCGTCCGCGCGTTGCCTGATAATCCTCCGTTGAAATGGCGTTCTTTGCCAGAAAATACGTCATTCGATCGGGAATCAGCGACGAAAGGCGCGTATAATCTTCGGCAGACAGCGTGCAGCACGGCATACAGGGGTGAATGCGCGCTGCGTACAATATTTCATCGGCATAGATATTGCCGATGCCGGCGATGATGTGCTGATCCATCAGCGCTTCCTTGATAGCGCGGCGGCTGGCGTGCAGGGCGTTTTGCAGATAGCCCTCCGGGAGATCAAAGGGCTCCGGGCCAAGGTTTTGCATGCCGGTCACGCTGTCGTGCGTATCTTTGGGCAGAAACCATGCGCGGCCCAGCCGCCGCTGATCAGAAAAATGCAGCGCCACGCCGCCCGTCAGACCAAGAATCAGCCGGGTGTGCTTTTCGGGCGGCTCGCTGCATGGCAGCACCACAAGCCCTCCCGTCATGCGCAGATGCAGGGTGAGGGTATCGCCGCTGCGCATCAGAAAACGCAGATATTTGCCGCGCCGCAGGCTGCCCTCAAAGGTCTGCCCTGTGACAAGCGCACAGAAATCATCAGCGGAAGGATGCGCGATGACGGTGGGGCAGAGCACCTCGACGCCCGTGACGGTGTGCTGCGCAAGCAAGGGCGTGATGACGCGGCGAATGGTTTCAACCTCGGGAAGCTCCGGCATGGCAGTCTCCTGTTATTCCGCGCTGTCCGACGCTTTTTTGCGCTGCGGACGCCTGAAGGTGTAAATGACTGTGGAAAGCGGCGGCACGACGATATCCGCCGACCAGGGATGCTTGCCGCAGGGCTCACGGCGCGTGCGGATGGCATGCGCGTTGTACTGGTTGCTGCCGCCGTATTCGGCGCGGTCGGTGTTGAAAAGCTCGCGGATGTAGCCGTGCGCGGGCAGCCCCACCTTGTATTGACCATAGAAAGCGGGGGTGAAATTGATGACGCACATCAGGGCGTTGCCCTCGCGATCCATGCGCAGGAAGGACAGTATGCTGCGGTCGCAGTCATCGGCATTGAGCCACATGAAGCCATCCCAGCTGTCGTCAATCTGCCACAGAGCGGGCGTGCGCTGGTACAATTCGTTCAGCTCGCGGATGCAGCGGAGCATTTCGGGATGCCGCTCATACTGCAGCAGGAACCAATCCAGCTGATCGTCGAACTTCCATTCGATGAAGTGGCCAAACTCGCTGCCCATGAAATTGAGCTTCTTGCCCGGATGGCACATCTGATACGCCATGAGCATGCGGTGACCGGCGAATTTCTGCCAGATGTCGCCGGGGTGCTTGTCCAGCATGCTGTGCTTGCCGTGCACCACCTCATCATGCGAGAAGGCCAGCAGGTAGTTTTCGCTGAAGGCATACATCAGCGAGAAGGTGAGCTTGTTGTGCACTTCCCGGCGATAGAGCGGATTCCACTTGATATAGGAAAGCATGTCGTTCATCCAGCC
>CAMGDO010000247.1 GCA_946042585.1 uncultured Clostridia bacterium | reverse complement strand
GCCCTGCAAGGAGGACATTTGCCATGTACACCATGATTCCCTTTCGTGCCCATCGCGACCCGGACGACCGTTTTCTCCGCTCGTTTTTCGATATGAGCGACTGGATGGGCGGCGCGACCTTCCGGGTGGACATCCGTGAAAACGACTCCAACTACCTGCTGGAGGCCGAGCTGCCCGGCGTGGATGAAAAGGACATCGCGCTGGAGCTGGAAAACAACACGCTGACCATCAGTGCCGAATTGAACTGCGAACGCAAGGACGACAGAAACTGCTACAGCGAACGCCGCTACGGTCATGTCAGCCGTTCCTTCAATCTGGACAGCATCGACCAGGAGCATATTGTCGCCAGCCATAAAAACGGCATTCTCTATGTGACGCTGCCCAAGTGCAAGCCGGAGCCCCGCCGCCAGGCCCGCCGCATCGGCATCAACTGCAACTGCGGGCAGGATGCCTGCAAATGCGAAGAACAGTAAACAAACAAATTGCCGCCGGCAGGACTATCCCTCCGGCGGCTTTCCTGTGTTCAGAATATCGTGGGCTGCACGGTTTTATATACCTTTACCGCATCGAGCACAACCACATGCACCTCTCCCGGCGCAAGGTCAAAGATTGCTTTCCCCTCCCGGCGTGTCACCGAAAGCTCCTTTTCTTCGCTTTCGCCATCAAGCAGCAGCATGGTGGTGCTGATATCCGCCATCGTCAGCCGCACGGCGCTCTTGGCGGGTCGGATTTTTCCGCCGATTTCAAACGTCGCCGTCATCAGCTGTTCGCCGGTAGCGAGCACGCCTCTGCGCACCGTCAGCTCACCATAAACAGGATAGTATCCGCGGTTTTCCCATTCGCAGTCCATCCATTCCAGATATTCGCCCGTGCTTACCTCCCCGCACACCGGGCAAACCGACACTGCGCCGCCCTCCAGCGCAGCTTCCGTCATCGTGCAGGGCACCGTGCTTTCCGCCGTGCAGCGCTTGCGCAGGCAATGCGCGCTGTGCGTACCGTCTCCATTGGGCATCCATTCGCTGAACCAATGCGAATTGGCTGCTTCACGCGCAGACACCGTGCTGTCGCCGCACAGAATGCACGTCTTCATGGTGCATCCCTCCACGCCGCAGGTAGATGGTGCCTGCATGGTCATATAGCTGTGCCCGCATCCGCCCTGATGCCCGGCATAGGTGATATCCACATAGAAGGTGCTGCTGTTTGCATAGATGCACTGGCCGGAGAACTGATTCGCCGCGCGCACGCCGCTTCGGCATCTGCCCCGCCACACATCGTCGCTGATTTTACAGCCTTTGTCGCATGAAAATCTGAATTTGACATACAACTGGTCATTTTCGGCATCCGTGCCCATCGCGCTGATCGCAAAGCGCAATTCCTTTCCGCAGCCGGGACACAGGCGCGTTCCACTCTTTACCGTGACGGTGACACAGCCCAGCGTTTCCGTTGCGCCGCTTTTTACGGCAGACCCTGCCTGTGCGCTTCCCGCCAACATCAGCAGCGCAAACAAAAAGCAGATCATCCATCCGGTTTTCTTCATTTGCAAGCACCTCCGTCATCCCCTATACTATGCCTGATTTTTGCTGTTCCGTCAAGACATTTCTGCAAAAAACCGTTCGGAAAGCATCTGCTCTCCGAACGGTCGTCTCATTGCTCCATTTGCCTGCCCACAATACCGGCTGTGGTTTCTGCCACCTTTATTTCCGCATCGCCCATGCGCGCGCCCTGCTCACGGCTGAGCAGCAGCACCGCGCCGATCGCCTCGCCGTCTGCAATGATAGGCGATACCACCTGCGCCGTGTATCCGCTGCTTTCATCCTCATTGGTCACATTCATGCCCTTGCCGCCGCTCAGACGGTTATAGGTATAAGTCTGCCGGCTGGCAATGGCCTGCTCCAGATCATGGCTGATGGGCTTGTCCCACAATTCCTTTTTGTTGACGCCGCTGGCAGCCACCACCTGATCACGATCAACGATGCAGGCGATATGCCCGAGCGAACGGAACAGGGATTCCGTGTAATCCTTGGCGAAGGATGACATTTCACCAATGGGAGAATACTTCTTCAGAATCACCTCGCCGTCCCGGTCGGTATAGATTTCCAACGGGTCGCCCTCGCGGATTCGAAGCGTTCTGCGGATTTCCTTGGGAATGACCACGCGCCCCAGTTCATCAATCCGGCGCACAATGCCTGTCGCTTTCATCAAATCTGCACTCCTTTTTCAGCTTGCTGATGCCTTCGTATTGTTTGCCGGTATCGCCAAATTATGCGAACAACGCGCGATTTTCATGTAAAGCGCGTCAGACGTTTGATCAGCTGCACGAAGACGCTTTCGTACATCTGGATTCTGTGATATAATACCTTAAGTCCGCCCCGGGCTTTTCTGCTCAGCTTCGGACAGCCCGTATTTTTGAAAGGAGAACCGCCCATGAACGCACAAAAGTGGGTCGCCGTGTGGGGCTCAGCCCCCTCTATTGCCGAGCCCAAGCCGGCTCGCTATGCCCGGAATATCACCCTGCGCTATGTGCTGCGCGCCATGCTGGATGGCAGCAGCATCCGTCTGCATTTCAGCAATCTTGGCGGCACCGAGCCTGTCGTCCTCAGCCGTATTTACGTTGCGCCGATCCTCCATGACGCTGTTACAGACGAATCCTGCACGCTCCCCGTGCTGTTTCAGGGCGGCTCATCCTGCTGCATGCAGCCCGGCGAAGCCATCGTAAGCGATCCCGTCGCCTTGCCGCTCCGGCGCGGAACGGATTTTGCCGTCAGCATCTATCTGGAAAACATCACCGAGCTGGCCTCCGGCACCAATATCACAGGCCCGCTATGCCG
>CAMGDO010000246.1 GCA_946042585.1 uncultured Clostridia bacterium | reverse complement strand
ACCTAAGCCTTCGTCGGCAGCGTCAGATGTGTATAAGAGACAGATATTCATAAGCGGCATGAAGCCGCAATGAAAAAAAGTGAGGCGTAATGCAATGGCATTGTTTCGCGGAACCATTCGTTCACAGGCGCTGGAAATGGATACGGCAGTTCATGTTATTCTGCCCTATGACCGGCTCAGCGCGGACGGGGAACAGATGCAATATGACAAGGTGCTGTATCTGCTGCATGGGCTCAAGCAGAATGCGGATGCCTGGCAGCGCATGAGCAGCGTGGAGCGGTATGCGCAGGAGCATGGATTTGTCGTGGTGATGCCCGAGGTGCAGCGCTCCTTCTATACGGACATGGCGCATGGCCTGAAATATTTCACCTATATATCTGAGGAGCTGCCGTGCATGATGCAGCGCATGTTCCATCTGCCCAAGGGGCCTGAGCGCACGTTTGCCGGGGGCTTGTCTATGGGAGGCTACGGCGCGCTCAAGTGCGCCCTGCTGCGTCCGGATGTGTTCGGCGGCGCCATGTGCTTTTCCTCGGGATTCTACATTCTGGACAATGCCGAACAGTTTGCGGGCACCTTCCATGATGGAGAAATGGCGGGCATTGTGGGAGAAAAGATGGAGTGCAGCGACAGCGACCGGCTGGAAATGGGCATGGAAGCGTATCCGCAGGATCGCCCCCGGCCGCTTCTGTATCTGGCCTGCGGCACGGAGGATCCGCTGCATCCGCTCAATGTGCGCATGCGCGGCGCGCTGGAAAAACGCGGATTTGCACCGGCGTATGAGGAATGGAGCGGCGCGCACAACTGGAAATTCTGGGACGCGGCGGTGCAGAGGGGGATGGAGTACATCGCCCGACAGTCTGCAATGAGAAATAGTGGCAATAACGCTGTGTAATATAGCCGCTTTACGCAACCGAAAGGCGGCGAAAAGCGCATATGGACGGTTGACAGTTGCCAAATCGCCGTATATCTGTTATAATAATCCGAACCATTGTGAAGGAGGTGCATTCCATGCCAAGCAAGAAAGACAACCTGCCCACCAATGTGGATGTCGATCTGGAAAACGGCGGCACCATTAAATATGCAAACGAAGTCATTGCCATCATTGCCGGCGTTGCAGCCAGCGAGGTGGACGGCATCGCGGGAATGTGTACCAGCGGCGGTATTTCGGATATTATCGGCCGCAATCGCAACATCACCCGCGGTGTGAAAGTGGAAATCGGCAGCGAAGAAGCGAGCGTGGAGCTCTACATTATTGTAGAATACGGCTCGCCCATTCAGAAGGTCGCGTCCGACGTACAGGAAAATGTGCGCAAGGCCATTGAGACCATGACGGGTCTGCATGTGGTCAATGTGGATGTGCATGTGCAGGGCGTGAGCTTTGAGCGCGAAAAGAAAGCGGTGCAGACGGGCATTGAGTCCGCTCATCTGACCAGCGAAGATGCTGCGCGTATTGCCGGGGAGGAGCAGATGCCCGTACACGGCGAAATGGTGGAGGAGCCCGCCGATGCTGCCAGTGCCATGGAAGAAAAAGCGGACGAAGAAGCCGCTGCCGGCAAGGTCGATGAAACGCTTGAGCAGGTGCTGGGCGAACTGGACGCCGTAGCGGAAAGCGGCGGCGCGAGCGAGCAGGCCGCTGACGCCGAATAATCCCTGCGGCATTGCTGCCGCATGCGTTCTGAAAGGAGCGTATAAAAAATGAAGATGAAATTGAAAGACCGCGTACTGGTTCGTTTGGGTGCGTTGATTACGCTGTGCGCCGGCGCCGTATCGGTGACGGGCGGCGTGCTGCTTCATGGCATTGCGCTGGGGGAGTCTCTGGTGATGCAGTCCATCCCTGTGGCGCTGCTGGCGGGCGGATGCCTGACGGTGATTGTCAGCCTGTTTGATCTGCTGCTGCCGCGGCGCTATGCGCCGCACTACCGCGCATTCGTCGTGCAGCCTACGGAGCATGGCGAATTGCGCATCGCCGTGTCCGCGCTGGAGAATCTGATTCTCAAATGCGTGGAGACGCATAAGGAAGTCAAGGTGCTGGATATGTCCATTTCCAATCGCCGCGGCGCGGTGGCGGTGGATCTGCACCTGTCAATGAACAGCAATGTTTCCATTCCCCATGCCGTGGAGCAGATGCAGACGCAGATCAAGCGCTATCTTGCCGCCTCTTCGGGCATTGAGGTACGCGATATCAGCGTGTCGGTGGAGCGCGCATCCGGCGATGCCGCCGCCCTTCCCAGGGAGCCCCTGCCCAGCGCAGAGGTGATCGCCGAGGAAGCGGCAGCCGAACCGGAAGCAAAGAGTAAGGAAAAGGTGCCCATGCACCAGCGCATCTTTGGCCGCGATCCGAAAAAGACGGAGAGCGAGCAGGTGACGGAAGCCGAGATGGTGGAGGCGCCTGTGCAGGAGATCGCCGAACAGCCTGCTGCACAGGCTGAAACAGATACGGCGGCGGACGCATCTGCCGAAGAGGCGGAGCCTGCTGAGGAAGCGGCTGATACGCAGGCGGCGGATGAGAGCGACGCGGAGGAGCAGCAATGAACAAGATGACTGCGTTGGTCAGGGAGATGTTCACGCCCGGTACGGCGCTGTGTGCGGTGACATACGCGGCGATTGGCGTAGCGATTGCCGCGCTGTGGCTCACCATTGGTTTTTGGCGGCTGCTGTTTCTGGCGGCGTTTGCCACGGCAGGCGCATTTCTGGGCGGCGTGCGCGACAAGAAAAACACCGTGCGCGGGATCATCAACCGCCGCTTCCCGTCCAAGGATGAGCCGCTGGTTGATACCTACGAGGATTTGAAAAACAATAAGCCCGAATGACGGGCGGACAATCTGTCTCTTA
>CAMGDO010000245.1 GCA_946042585.1 uncultured Clostridia bacterium | reverse complement strand
TTTTGTTTTCCCTGCCGCTTGGCCTGCTGGTCTGTTTCGGCTCCATGAGCCGCATTGTGCCTCTGCGGTGTCTGGTGCGAGGGTTTGTCTGGATTATCCGCGGCACGCCGCTGATGCTGCAGCTGATTATCATTTTCTATGGGCCGGGGCTGATGTTTGATCTGCCCTCCATGGATCGCTTTACGGCTGTGATTGTCGCCTTTTCCATCAATTATGCCTGCTATTTTTCGGAGATCTACCGGGGCGGCATCGAATCCATTCCCCGCGGGCAGTATGAGGCGGCGCAGGTGCTGGGCCTGAGCCGGTCGCAGACGTTCTTCCGGGTGGTGCTTTTGCAGGTGGTCAAGCGCATTATGGCGCCGATGAGCAACGAAGTGATCACGCTGGTGAAGGATACTTCCCTGTCACGCATTATTGCGGTGTATGAGGTGATCTACAAGGGTCAGAACTATATCAAAAAGGGACTGATATGGCCGCTGTTCTACACGGGCGCGTTCTTCCTTTTGTTCAGCGGGCTGCTCACCATCATTTTCAACAGGCTGGAAAAGAAACTTGATTATTTCAGAGGGTAAGACAATGCCGGTATTGCAGGTGGAAAAGCTGAAAAAGCGCTTTGGCGATGTGGAGGTGCTCCGCGATATTTCCTTTTCGCTGGAAGAAGGGCAGGTGCTGGCCATCATCGGCTCCTCCGGCAGCGGAAAGACCACGCTGCTTCGGTGTCTGAATTTTCTGGAGAGGGCAGACGCGGGAGAAATCCGGGTGAACGGTCAGCGGCTGCTCAGGGATGGGGAAAAGCTCAGGGACGAGCAGATCCGCGAGAACCGGCTGCATTTCGGGCTGGTATTTCAGGGCTTCAATCTGTTTCCGCAGTACACGGCGCTGCAGAATGTCACGCTGGCGCCGACGCTGCTGAAAAAGGACACGCCAGACGCCATTGAAAAGCGCGCGCGGGAGCTGCTGGGACGCGTGGGGCTGAGCAGCCGGGCGGACGCCTATCCGCATCAGCTGTCGGGCGGACAGCAGCAGCGCGTGGCCATTGCGCGGGCGCTGGCGCTCAATCCCGAGGTGCTGTGCTTTGACGAGCCCACCTCGGCGCTGGATCCCGAATTGACGGGAGAGGTGCTGCGGGTGATCCGCTCGCTGAAAACGGGCGGAAACACCATGATCGTGGTGACGCATGAAATAGAGTTTGCGAAAAACGTGGCGGATGTGGTAATATATATGGCAGATGGGGTGATCGAAGAGATGGGGCCGGCCCAGGAGGTGATTGATCGCCCGCGCAGCGCCAAAACCCGCAGCTTTCTCAGGGGGGCGCTGGAAAAATTCTGACAGGGAGATACGCCGCCATGAGCCAGAATGCAAAACAGCAGCGGCTGGAGCAGCTGTATCAGCTGATTGTGTCGCTTGACAATGTGGAGGACTGCCGGGCGCTCTTTGAGGATTTGTGCACGGTGAAGGAGCTGGAGAATATGGCGGAGCGATGCTACGCCGCCAGAAGCCTTATGGCAGGCGACACCTATCAGCAGGTGATCGCCAAGGCAGATATATCCTCTGCCACGCTCAGCCGCGTGTCGCGCTGCGTGCAGTACGGGCGGGGATATTCGAAGCTTCTGAAGCCCGAAACAGAGAAATAAGGCAAAAAACAAAGCATGGAAAGCGGCAGCCTGATGCTGCCGCTTTCCATGCTTTTTGCGTGCAGGGGTTTATTCCACCAGCTCATCGAGCGCAGCCAGCGCCAGGGTGTAGATTTTGCAGCAGGTGTACACGCTGCTCATCACTGCAATTTCATCGCGGCCATGCGCGCCGCCATGACCGGCGGGCAGGAAGGAAAGATCAAACTGCGCGCCGGGAAGACCCGGGCCAAAGGTGAGGGCATTGGGCACCACGCGAGAATAGGTGCCGCCGCCCATGGCATAGGGGGCGTCCTCGCGGCCGGTGACGCTGCTGTAAATGCTCTGCAGCAGCTGCACGCGCGCATCCTCCCGGGGCATATAGAAGGGCTCGGACGCGCGCATCCGCACGATTTGATAGCCGCGGCGCTCCCAGTCCCTGCGCAGATTTTCCACCAGCTGCTCTCCGTTGCAGGAGATGGGATAGCGGCTGTCCACGCTCGCGGTGAGCTGGCCGTCCTTCAGGTGCGCCACGCCGTACACGAGCGTCAGATCGCCCGACACCTCGTCGCTGCAGGCTACGCCCTCGCTCTGACCGAAGCTGTCCGCCGTGAGGGCAGCCAGCCCGCTGACGGCGCTGCGGCAGCTGCCCGTGAGCAGATTGGACTGGCTCAGCACGCGGACAAGGCGCGCAAGGGCGCTGTCGGCGCGGGCGGGCGCAGCGGCGTGCCCCGAACGTCCGGAAGCAGCGATATATGTGCCGCCCTCGCAGGGGCGAATCATGAGCTGCGCTGCGTCCTGCTCATCCACCGCCGCCATGGCGGATTGCACCGCTTCGGGCGCGGCGCTGAGTGTGCATTCGGCCAGATCGGGAATGACATTGCGCACGGTGCCGGAATCCAGGGAGAGCAGATTGCCCGTGCAGGGGCAGGAGATTTCGCCGTCCAGCGAGCCCTTCTGGGCAAAATTCACAGGGAAGGCGGAGTCGGGCACCAGCGACAGGCGGGGGAAGGCAAAGCCGCGCTCCCGGAGCGCTTTCATATCCTGCATGCCCGTTTCCTCGCTCATGCCGCACAGGAGCCGCAGCCCGTGACGCAGCGGCCAGCCGAAATCGCGCAGCATGCGCATGGCAAACAGGCCGATCACGGCAGCGGCCTTGTTGTCGCTTACGCCGCGGCCTACCCTGTCTCTTATACACATCTGACGCTGCCGACGAAGGCTTAGGTGT
>CAMGDO010000244.1 GCA_946042585.1 uncultured Clostridia bacterium | reverse complement strand
GACCCGTCCTGCCGCCCAGGCGGTGCATGCAGCGCGGCATCCGCCCGGGGAATCAGCGGAGGAATAGCATCACACGCGCCAGCACAGCATATCGCGCCGCTCCATCAGCCCTTCCCAGATCATCTCGCGGCGGATGGTGCAATAATCCGCATGAAACCGCTGGATGATTTCGTTGACTTCTTTTTCTTCATATTTTTTATTCCATTCAAACGCATCTGCGCTTTTTCCAGGCAGATGCGTCTTTTTTTGCGCTGCGCGGGAATGAGCTTGAGCGTGCCGTACTCAAAGAAGGTGTCAATCACCTTCTGCCGGCATGCTGCTTCCCGGGCGCGCTGCTGCGCATCCTCTGTTTCCCCGTCGTCCAGAATCGCCTTGAGCGTATTCTCCAGCAGCGGACGATTCAGCAAATACATCACATAATACTGCTCCTTGCGGCTGCGCACAATGGACGCGTCCTCCATCTTTTTCAGATGAAAGGATACCGTGGCGCTGGTCAGGCTGAGCCGCTCGGCCAGCAATTCCACATACATGTCCTCCCGCAACAGCGATTTGATCATTCTCAGCCGCGATGGATCCGCCAGGCATTTGAACAATTTGACCGCATCCGTCTCAAGCATGCTCCGTTTCCTCCCACAGCGCGCGGCTTTCCCGCAGCGTTTCCAGCTTTACCGCCTCTATGCAGGCTTTCTGCACATCATGGTGCTCTTCCGCCCGCTCGCGCGCCGACTGTCACGTCTGTCCAAGATACGCAAGCTTTTCTGCATACCGCTGCTTTAGCAGCTCATCCTTTTCCGTTCTTTTCAGTGCCTCGTACACCGTTTTGCATACACCGCCTTTTTCCCTTGCCAAGTCTGTTTTGATATTCATCCAAATACTTTCTTCCGTCATTTTTGCACCTCAAATGTAAATATTACTTGACGAATCATTATAAATTTGTTACAATTATGTAAAGGCAGGATTCTGTCTGTATTTCGGTTTCACTATCCTGATGGAGGGTTTCAGCCATGAAAAAACGAATTGCTCTGATTGCGCTCCTGTCTGCGCTGATGTTGGTGCTTTGCGCGTGCAGCGCAACGGAAAACGGCCAAGACGCCAGAAAGAACCAGCAGGGGCAGGCTCAGTCTTCTCCCATGGATCAGGCGGCGCAGCAAAACAGCCCATCCGTGCTGGATCTGCCCGCAGGCTACGACCCCAGCTCCGAGGAAGATGACGGTGCGTTCAACGCCTATGCCACCTATGACGAATATGGCAACATGATCTACGCCGGCGCTACGCCGATTCCGATTGGTCCGGTCGATCTGCCCACAGCCACGCCGCGCCCCGAGCTCACCTTTACCTACGGCGAATACACCGCCGCCAAGCTCGGCATCAAGTTCAACTCCGCGATTGGCTATGATATTGACGATTCTCTGGGAGACACCTATGTGCTGACCGAGCCCGCCAGCGCCGTGAAGGATAACTATCCCTGCGTCATCACCCTGCAGATTTCGCCCATCACCAGCAGCTACCAGCAAAAGGATGTCAAGACCGACCTGAGCAACTATCTGAACACGCTCAGCAAGGAGTATTCCAAATGGGAGGTCTGGCAGGCTGACAGCCGCACGCTGATGGATGGCAAGGGCTACTATAACAACTACCGCGGAACGCTGTTGGACGGCACCGTGGTACGCGGCCGCGTGCACATGGCCATCATCGGCAACAATGAGCTGCTGACGCTGCACATCACCTGCCCGGCGGGCTTCAACACCAGCTATATGAAGATCTACAACGAAATCCGCGATTCCATTGCCCGAATCCAATAACCCCGCACGCATTTGTAACAACCTCTCCCTTCGGCTTGACAAAGGCGGGGAGAGGTTGTATTTTTCATTGTGAACGACTGATAAAGGATGCTGTGTCTCTGATGAAAAAGCTGCTTTTCTTGCTGGCCTGCGTTTGGGGGCTGCTGCTATGCGCGCACGGTGAAGAAGCTGCGCTGACGCTGCAGGCTCCTTCTGCCCTTCGTCCCTACAGCCCCGCCGAATTTTCCGTCATTTCCCCCTCAGAAGGCGAGCTCACGCTCACGGTGCATGATGCATACATTCAATATGAGATCGCGCGCCTGACGGTTCACGCCGGGGAAACAACGCTGACCTGGGACGGGCTGGGCGACAACGGCGAAGCGCTCAACCGCGGCGAATACACCCTTTCGGCTGCGCTGACCTCGTCTGTAAGCCAGTACACCGCGCAGACCACGCTGCGCGTGAAGCAGCCGGTCGCCGCGCTGCAGTACTGCATCCCCTCCTCCTTCACCATCTACGCCGGTCATGACGGCTTTCTCGTCAATTATCTGATCACCGCCGATGGCCTGATGCATGTGAAATTATCCTCTGCCGACGCGCCGGATACCGTCATCAAAACCTGGAGCATCGAGCAAAGCGACATGCTGCCCCATCTGTTCCGCTGGAACGGTCTTCTGAGCAACCGCAGCGTGCCCGAAGGCGAGTATATTCTCACATTCTCCATCAAAAACAGTCCGCAGGAGCCCTATCAATTCCGCATCACCATTTCACATGACGATCCGCCTGCCGTTCCCGTGCAGGTATCCGATCCCGCGCTGTTTCTCCCCGAAGACCTCAGCGACGACGAGGCCGTATGGGCTGCGCTCACATCGCCCGTCACCGTTGTCAACATCGGCGATCTGGCACATCAGAATATCTATGCGCAGCCCCAGGACAAAAGCGAGGTGCTGGGCACCGTGCACGGTCAGTCGCAGGCACTGCTGGTACTGGAACTGGGAACCAACGGCTATGCGCGCGTAGGCGCATGGCGGCATGAGGACGGGGAATACCTGTCTCTTAT
>CAMGDO010000243.1 GCA_946042585.1 uncultured Clostridia bacterium | reverse complement strand
AGATTCCTCTACGTCTCGTGGGCTCGGAGATGTGTATAAGAGACAGGACATGCATCGTCACGCCTTTTTGGTTATTTTGGATATTTCTCGCAAAGCCGTTTGCTGCTGTCGCTGTCAGATGTCTCTTGAACGCCGAGCCCGATTTTTGAGAGGCGATCAGAAGAAGCTGCGCAGGTATTCGGCGGCTTTGCTGATATCACGCGCGGGATCAGCGCCAACTTCGCGTTCGATAGTCAGAAAACCTGTGAAATTGATTTCCCGCAGGGCGTCAAGGTATTCTTTGAAAGGAACGCTGCCTTCGCCGAGCGGTACCTCGATGAAGGATGCCGCCGTCACCACCTCGTCGCTTTCAATGACGTGATAGATCAATTCCGGATCACGGTCGAACAATTTGCGGCCATCCTTTGCATGCGTATGCACGATGTATTTCTTCAGCGTGTGAACCGCCTGAACAGGGTCATCACCGGTCACCATGACAAGGTTGGCCGGGTCCAAATTGACGGCGACGCCGGTGGAATGAAGCCCATCCAGAAAGCCGCAAAGCGTCGCGGCAGTTTCCGGGCCTGTTTCCACGGCAAAATGCGCCTCCAGGCTGTCAGCATAGCGGGCCAGCTCGCCGCATGCATCCTGCATGATATGATAACGCGGATGCTCAGGGGAAGAAGGCACAACGCCGATATGGGTCGTAACGATGTTGCAATTCAGCTCTTTGGTCAGATCAAGAATGCGTTTGGAGGTATCAATCAGCTCTGGATTCAGCGCGGGATTGCCAAACCCCTTGCCCAGATCGCCGCAAACGGCGGATACGATCATACCGCTGTCGCGCAGCATGGCGCGGAAATCACGCAGAATTTGCGGGGTAATGGTCTTAACATTCAACATGCCGTGGCCGGCATGCGCCTGTACGCCCTGAGCCCCCAGCTTCCGTGCGGCTGCAAGCGCCTCCGGAACAGGCTTTCGGAAAGAATCGAGCATCACACCAATAGGAAAAGCGGACATGGAAGCAGCTCCTTTTCTAAGATAGTCATAATAAGCATACACTGATATATGCATTAGTTCGACAATCAGTCGCGATTTCCTGCATCACATTGACAGAAAAACAGTTTGACGATATAATATTAAACGATTAACAGATAAACGATTGACTGAAGGTGCATCAATGGATACGCAAAAGGTGATTGCGGCGTGCGAAAAAATGGCCAGCCTGCGCAGAGCACAGCTGCGAAAGGCGCTGCTGGCTCACGGCATGCATCTGGGGCAGCCGGAAATGCTGCTCTATGTGCAGAAACACCCCGGATGCTCGCAGCGGCAGATGGCGGATGATGCCGGGGTAACGCCTGCGTCCATTGCCGCCTCGTTCAAACGGATGGAAAACGCCGGGCTGATTTACAGAAGGCAGGATACTGCGGATACACGCTGCAACCGGGTGTATATTACAGAAAAAGGAGAGCGTGAGCTGATGCGCTGCCTCGACGATGTGGATGCTGTCAACGCGCAGATGCTGCGCGGCATCGGCCATGACGAACTGGCGGCGCTGCTGCAGGGCGTGGAGCGGATCAACGAGAATTTGTCCGAATAAGGGGATTTTCGGGCTTGACAAAGGTTTCGTGCCGCGTTATACTCTGTTTGTCTTGAGATGAAGGCGGACATGCCGCTGCGAAAGACCTTTCAGAGAGCCTGAGCCGGAGGCTGCAAGCGCAGGCAGGGGATACGCAGAAGGATACCACCGCCCGATCAATGCGGTCTGCGTCCGTTATCGCGCTGAAAGAGTGGTTTTATAACAACGAGGGTGGAACCGCGGATGCCTGGATGCATTCGTCCCTGCAGGGCAGGGATGGGTGCTTTTATTTATGCAAGGAGGAAGAAAAACGATGCTTCTTAAGCTCAAGGGAGAACAGAGGGAATTTGAAAACGGCCTGTCGCTCATGGAGATTGCGGGCCAGATCAGCCAGCAGCTGAAAAAGGACGCGCTTTGTGCACGCGTGGATGGCAAGGTAACCGAGCTCTGGCATGTGTTGGATCATGATTGCGAAGTGGAGTTTCTGACTTTTGAGGATGACGAAGCCAAGCGCGTGTTAAGGCATACCGCATCGCATGTGCTGGCTGAAGCCGTCAAAAAGCTGCGTCCAAATGTCAAATTAGCGATTGGCCCGGCCATCGACAATGGCTTCTATTATGATTTTGACGCGGATGAAGCCTTTGACAACGCGTTTCTGCGCGATGTAGAAAAGGAAATGAACCGCATTGTAAAAAAGAATGACCGTATCGAGCGCTTTGAGCTTGCGCGCGAGGAAGCCATCAAGCTGATGGAGGAAAAGAATGAGCCCTACAAGGTGGAGCTGATTCATGATTTGCCTGAGGACGCGGTGATCTCCTTCTATCGGCAGGGTGAGTTTGTTGACCTCTGCGCCGGGCCGCATCTGATGTCCACCGGCAAGGTCAAGGCCTTCAAGCTGACCGCTGTGGCCGGCGCCTACTGGCGCGGCAGCGAAAAGAACAAGATGCTCCAGCGTATTTATGGCACCGCTTTCTATGACAAGGCGGAAATGGAGGAGTATCTCAAACAGCAGGAAGAGGCGCGCAAACGCGACCATAACAAGATTGGCCGCGAACTGGAATACTTCACCACGGTGGATGTGATTGGTCAGGGCTTGCCCATCCTTCTTCCCAAGGGCGCGCGCGTCATTCAGCTGCTTCAGCGCTGGATTGAGGATGAGGAGCAGAAGAGAGGCTACCTGCTCACCAAAACGCCGCTGATGGCCAAGCGTGAGCTGTATAAGATTTCGGGACATTGGGATCACTATCTGGACGGCATGTTCGTGCTGGGCGATCCCAACGACTACACCAAGG
>CAMGDO010000242.1 GCA_946042585.1 uncultured Clostridia bacterium | reverse complement strand
AGCGGGTTCACGGTCTGCGCAAGCTTGACCCATTCCTTGTCGCGCAGGGTGCCCGAGCGCACATGCTGCATGTTCACGCGCGCATCTCCGCACAGCAGGCGCATGGCAATCTGCTCGCGCGGCATTTCCAGCGAGAAAATCGCCACCCCATAACCCTTGGCAGCCGCGGCTGCCGCCATGTTCAGCGCAATACTGGTTTTGCCCATGCTGGGGCGTGCGCCCATAATAATCAGTTCGCCCGCGTGCAAACCGGTCAGCAGCCGGTCCAGCTGCTGAAAGCCTGTGGTAACACCCGCTACCCGCCCCTGCAGGCGCGCCAGCTCCTCTATCTGCGCGTAGGTGTTGAACAGCACCTCGCGGATATGCACAAGCTGCTCGCCGCCTGTCCGGCGCATGACAATGTCGAATATCGCCTTTTCGGCAAAACCCAGGAGCTCCTTAAGCTCCATGCTCTGCTCATAGCTCTTGCGGCTGATGGCATTGGAGGCCTGGATGAGCCTGCGCAGCGTGGATTTCTCCAGCACGATGGAAATATAGTACTGCACATTCGCGGTGGTGGGCACATACTGCACCAGCTCCACCAGATAGCCCGAGCCGCCAATACCGCTGAGCGTGCCCCGGCGGGACAGCTCAGCATCCACCGTCACCAGATCCACAGCCGTGCTGGCCTGCGCCAGATAGCGGATGGCCGCATATATTGCCTGATGCGCAGGGGTATAAAAATCATCCTCCTGCAGCATTTCCATGGCGATGGATACCGCCTTGCCATCCTGCAAAAGCGCGCCAAGCACAGACCGCTCTGCCTCCACGCTTTGCGGCGGAACGGCAGCAAACGTGCTGCCGGGCACAGTGTGCTGCTCGCTCAAAGCTTACGCCTCCTGAATGTTCTTGACCCGCAGAATCATCTTTGCGTTGATATTGGGATATACATGCACGATCACTTCATAATCGCCCAGCGCGCGCACGGCTTCCTTCAATTCCACCTTGCGTTTGTCAAACTCCTCGCCGTATTCGCTGCGGATGGCGTCCGCCACCTCCTGCGCGGTGACGCTGCCGTACAGGCGGCCCTTGTCGCCGCACTTGGCCTTGAGCGTGACCACCTTGTTCTTGAGCTTGCCTGCCACCACCTCGGCAGCGGCGCGCGCCTCGGCCTCGCGCTGCCTCTCAGCGGCACGCTTGCGCTCAATCACGCGGATTGCATTTTCATTGGCTTCCATCGCCCACTTGCGCGGCAGCAGATAATTGCGCGCATACCCGTCGGACACGTTGACGATATCATCCTTTTTGCCAATATCCTTGACATCTGCCAGCAAAATCACTTTCATTGCTTATTCCTCCCCATTATTATTGCGCGGCGCAAGCGGAGGCCGCAGGCCGCGAGTATTGGTCAGTTGATCCAGCACGCCGATCACCATCAGCACCGTCTGCACCAGCGGCAGCATGAATGCCGCCGCGATGATCGCCACGCGCCAGAAGCGGCCGGTGCCGCGCTTTTTCTGGCTGTAATGAAAGGCAGCCAGCCCCTGCACCGCAAAGCAGGTATAAAACACCTGCCACATCAGCGCGCCCAGCAGATACACCGTTTCGTTCCCCGCCAGATTCATCAGCAGATAGCCCACCGCGAAAATGCCGATGCGCATGCCCCAGGGGCGCGGAATGTGCCATTGCGACAGCGGCGGCATGGACAGATCGGGAATATCCTGCTCCGGCTCGTTGCGTTTATAAGCCCGGCGGCGAACAGCGCGGCGGCCATAGAAAAGGCCAAGGCTGACGCCCATCAAAGCGTTGAGCGCGCTGCCGGACACCAGCAGCGCTGGCAGCAGCTGCTGAATGAAGCTGATGGCCAGCGTGCGCGCCTGACGCGTGAGCTCCTCCGCCACCTCGGCGGACAGCACATAGCCGCCCTCCACCGCCACCAGCGCCGTCTCCTGCATGGAGGCAGGCACGCGCAGAAGCCCCGCCTGGCACAGCATGCTCAGCAGCGTATCGCGCCCCGGCATCGTGCGCAGCGTGTCAGCCACCGCATCGCCCGCCGCCGCATACAGCTGCCAGCCCGTCATGTTCTGCAGCAAAACAAAAATGACGATCAGCATCAGGCTCAGCGTGCCGGCCACGGCGCCCACCGTCTGCCAGAAGGGCCTTTTGCGCAGCAGGCATGCCGCGTATACTGCCGTCATGGGCGCCAGATACAGCGCACCCAGGCCGCAAAGCATCCAGCCGCCCACGGCATAGAGCGACGCCACCGTCATGGCCAGCCCGGTCAGCATGGGAATCAGCCCGGCCAGCGGCGCAATGAGCAAGAGCACCACCGGCATCAGCATCAGCGCGCAGACAGACAGCGTAACCGCCGGAAAGGCCATGCCCATGCAGGCCAGCGCCAGCAGCGCGGCGCAAACCAGCACGCTGACAATCGCCGCGCGAAAGGAAGTCACGGTTTTCAGTCCAAATTGCATTTTTTCTCCCCGGGAAGCGCCATAGCAGCCCATTTCATCGCTGCACGCCCCCTTTTATTGTAAAGCGCAGACCCGCTTTTGTCAACAAATCCCGCCTGCCTGCCAAGGAAAAAGCGGCTGCAAAGGGCATTCTTGCCCGCAGCCGCCCGTCGTGTGCCTTACAGCACAAACTGGAACACGCAGAATGCCGCGTATATGCACAGAAGCGTCATGCCCTGCCAGCGATACAGCTTTCCCTTTTTCAGCGCCGGCAGCGTCAACAGCAGCATCACCGCCAGCATCAGGGGCAGATCCACCACCAGAGAAGCATTCATCCCCGCCACGGTTTTGCTGGCGGGCACCGCAAAGGGCGACAGGGTGATGGACCTGTCTCTTATACACATCTCCGAGCCCACGAGACGTAGAGGAAT
>CAMGDO010000241.1 GCA_946042585.1 uncultured Clostridia bacterium | reverse complement strand
TCCGTATGTATGCCGCGATATTGTTGCGCAGCTGCCCGAAGTGATGCGCAAATACCATATCAACCAACTGAATGAAATTATCGGAGGTGCTCACTGATGAAGCGTGACGTAATCATTGCCTGCGACTTTGCCAGCCGGGAACAGACTATGGCGTTTCTGGACAAATTCACACAGGAGAAGCCCTTTGTGAAGATTGGCATGGAGCTGTTCTATGCCGAGGGTCCTGAAATTGTGCGCGAGATCAAGCGCCGCGGCCATAAGATCTTCCTGGATCTCAAGCTCTGCGACATTCCCAACACCGTGCAGAAGGCCATGGCGGTGCTCAGCCGTCTGGATGTGGATATGACCAACCTGCATGCCTTTGGTACGGTGGAAATGATGGAGGCGGCGATTCGGGGACTGACCCGCCCGGATGGCACCCGCCCGCTGCTGATTGCCGTGACGCAGCTGACCTCCACCTCGCAGGAAAGGATGGAGCGCGATCTGCTGATTGAAAAGCCGCTGCCCGAGGTGGTGATTCACTACGCAAAGAACGCCAGGCTGGCAGGCCTTGACGGCGTGGTGTGCAGCCCGCTGGAATCCGGCGTGGTGCATCAGGCGTGCGGCGAAGAATTTGTGACGGTGACGCCCGGCGTGCGCTTTGCCGGCGGCGATGCGGGCGATCAGGTGCGCGTCACCACGCCTGCCCGGGCGAAGGAATTGGGCTCCAACTTCATTGTGGTGGGTCGTCCCATCACCGGGGCGGAAGACCCTGTGGCGGCCTATCGCCGTGCCGTTGCCGAATTTGTGAATGACTGATGGACAGAAAAGGAGATATCAACATGGAAAAGACCATTGCAAAAGCGCTGCTGAGCATTCAGGCTGTGATCTTCCGTCCCGACGAGCCCTTCACCTGGGCCAGCGGCATCAAGAGCCCCGTTTATTGCGATAACCGTCTGACGCTGACCGCCCCTGCTGTGCGCACGCAGGTGGAAACGGGTCTGTGCGATGTGATTCGCCGGTATTATCCGGAGGCAGAGGTGCTGATGGGCACCTCCACGGCGGGCATCGCGCATGCGGCGATTGTGGGACATATGATGAACCTGCCCATGGGCTATGTGCGCTCGGGCGCCAAGGATCATGGCCGTAAGAATCAGATTGAGGGCAGGCTGGAGCCCGGGCAGAAGGTCGTGGTGATTGAAGACCTGATTTCCACCGGCGGCAGCGTGATTGAGGTGGTCAATGTGCTGCGCGAGGCGGGGGCTGAGGTGCTGGGCATCGCGTCCATCTTTACCTACGGCATGAAAAAAGGCCTGGAACGGCTGGCGGAGGCGAATGTGACCAATCATTCGCTGACCAATTTTGATGCGATGGCTGAGGCGGCTGCCGAGGAAAACTACATCCAGCAGGAGGATATTGCCCGTCTGGTGGCGTTCCGCAACAATCCTTCGGATGAAAGCTGGATCGGAGGCAGCAGAGCATGAAACATCTGATCGATATTCTCGATCTGTCCACACAGGAAATAGATGAGCTGATTGCCGTAGCCAATGACATCATTGCGCACCCCGAAAGCTATGCGCACCGCTGTGAGGGCAAAAAGCTGGCTACGCTGTTCTTTGAGCCCTCCACGCGCACGCGATTGTCCTTTGAGGCTGCCATGTATGAGCTGGGCGGGCATGTGATCGGCTTTTCCGACGCGGCCAATTCCTCCTCCGCCAAGGGGGAGAGCGTGAACGACACCCTGCAGATGGTGGGCTGCTATGCCGATATTGCGGCGATGCGTCACTTCAAGGAGGGCGCGCCCCTGGCGGCGGCGGTCAAGTCGCACATTCCGCTGATCAATGCGGGGGACGGCGGGCATTATCATCCCACGCAGACGCTGACGGATCTATTGACCATTCAGCGGGAAAAGGGGCGGTTTGATCATCTGACGGTGGGGCTGTGCGGCGATCTCAAATATGGCCGCACGGTGCATTCGCTGATTGCTGCGATGTCGCGCTATGAAGGGGTGCGCTTTGTGATGATTTCGCCCCGGGAGCTGCGCGTGCCCTCCTATGTGCCCGAGATGCTCCGGGAGAAGGGACTGCGGTACGAGGAGACGGATGATCTGGACGCGGCGATGCCGTATCTGGACATTCTGTATATGACAAGAATTCAGAAGGAGCGGTTTTCCGACGAAAAGGAATATCTGCGCCTGAAGGATAGCTATATCCTCACGCCCGACCGGCTGGTGAATGCGAAAGCGGAGCTGTCCATTCTGCATCCGCTGCCGCGCGTCAATGAAATCTCCGTGGCGGTGGATGATGACCCGCGTGCATGCTATTTCAGGCAGGCGCTGAACGGCAAGTATATCCGCATGGCGCTGATTCTGCATCTGCTGGAGAAAGCGCAGGAGAAGGGCAACAGCGCGGCGTTTGCAGGGGATAAAGATGTGGTATTTGACGCAGCGGTCTGCAATAATCCGCGCTGCATCTCCACCATTGAGCAGGAGCTGCCCCGCGCATTTCGCGTGCGGGGAGGCAAGCGCCGCTGCGTGTACTGCGAGTGCGAGGCATAGTCAGACAGATAAAACGGGCGGCGCTGCGCAGCCAGCATAATCAAAGCATCAGAAAGGGGCGTTTTTGCCCCTTTTTTCTTTTCATAAAGGGGAGCGCGCGGACAGGGCAGGCGAATCTGTTGTTTTTTCCTGAAATATGGTATAATAATACACAGCGCCGGATACGGCGCGGTCATTGATAACGGAAAGGCAGGCGAAAAGCGTGAAAAGAACAAAGCTCCGGGAACGGATGCTGCCCGATTATACCCGCGGGGAAGAGATATTCAATATGGTTTCACATGCAGTGGGCTGTCTCTTATACACATCTCCGAGCCCACGAGACGTAGAGGAATC
>CAMGDO010000240.1 GCA_946042585.1 uncultured Clostridia bacterium | reverse complement strand
GGGCGGAGCTTCCCCGGGAGGCTCTTTTTTGTTGCCGTATTATCCCCCGTTTGCAGGAGTTTTCCGATTTCTGTCGAATTTCGCCCTGTAAACAAGCCGTAAAGAGGTGCTGACATTGAACCGCAATGATATTCCCGCCTATGCCCGGGAACTGTGCAGCCTGGCGCTCGAAATGGGCGCTGAGGACGCAGTGCCCTTTGTTCTCAGCGACATCGCCTTTGACGAGCGCACCATCATGAAATGCATGTTTGGCTGCTCGGACTGGGGCAAAGCCCTCACCTGTCCCAGCCGCCCGAATTTTCCCAGCATGGAGCAGTGGCAGCGGATGCTCAATAAATACCAATGGGGCGTGATCGTTCATGCGGGCAACAAGGCCATATCGCAGAAGGTCAGCCTGAAGCTGGAAAGCAAGGCCTTCCATGACGGATACTATATGGCGTTTTCCATGAGCGACTGCGGGCTGTGCAAGGTATGCGCAGGCCTCGAGGGATGCAGCGAATGCCGCCATCCCGACAAGGCACGCCCCGCCTTCCATTCCGTCGGGATCGATGTGTTCAAAACCGTGCATGATCTGGGCATGGATCTGCGCACCCTCGCCGACCGCGACGAGCAGCCGCAGAACTGGTATTCCGCCGTTTGGGTGGAATGATGCCTGCAGGGCAGCAAAAGCAAAAAAGAAGGAACCGTATGAGTTCCTTCAGAATATCAACAAAGCAGACACACAGTTGCCGGAATGCAATGAAGGGGCGCAGCCCCTTCATTTTTTATTCCGCAGAACCTGCTTTGCCGGTTCAAGGAGCGGGGACAACCCCGCTCCTTACAGATTTTCTTTTACAGAATTTGGCTGTTCTACAGTGTGCAGTGTACCATGTCCGCCAGAATAAACGTGTCATACTCATCCCGGACAAAGCCGCTGTCACGTTTTTTGCGCGCCTTGTCCGCGTCAGTCTTCTCCCGCACGGGCACAGGCTCACATGCAGGCAGCAGTGCCCGCAGCTTCTTGTCCTCCACCGTCAGATAATGTCTGAAGGCGTCGGGAAATTCAAACATGCGTTCCACGCCATCGAAGCAAGCCACGATATAGTCGTCCTGAAAGCGCGTGACGCGGCCCTTTCCAAAGACAACATGCGTAACCTTCTTGCCAACGAGGCTTTCGGGCGTGACGGCAGCCTTCATGGCCGCTCAATAATCGCGGATTTTGCCAAGCGCCTCGTGCATAGCCTTGACCGTTTCCGCGTCCTTTTCAAACTTGAGCACGCCGCTGATATGCGCCTTCGCATGGGGATCGCCGATTTCGCCCAGCGACAGCGCAGCCGCGGCACGCGTCTTGGGGTTGATGCTGCGCAGCTGCGTCACAAGAAAATTCACTGCGTTTTCGCCGCCCACCTTGCCCAGACCCTGAACGGCAGACAGCACAACCTCGCTATCCTTACCCTGCGCCAGGGCAATCAGCTTCTCTGCTTTTTTGTGAGCGACAGCAGATTCCACCTGCTTCATCTTGTTTCCAAAGAGCATCGACAAAACCTTCTTTCTGTTTTGAAAAGAGCGGGCAGCGTGCGGAGAGGCATGCACGCGGCCCGCTCTGCAACGCCCTTTCGTTTGTTGCAAGCATGTTATATCATTGCAATATGAATTGAAAATGAACTCTCGAAAGAATAATTGTGAATATTTCATGAACAGCCCGTTTTGAGCTGCATTCCCATTCTCAGCAGGCGGAAAGCCCGCTCCGCAGCATCCTCATACAGCAAGCGCGCGTTGGTCATCGCGTCCTTGAGCGTCATCACCGCGTTGACCGTGGGCATCACGCTACTCAGCCCGATCTCATAATACGCCTGCGCGCCGCTGCCCATGCCGCCCGTGATGCACAGCGTGGGCACGCCCCTTTGCGCGCAGCGCTGCGCAATGCCCGCCGGCGCTTTCCCAAAGCGCACCGACTGCGCGTCCAGCCGTCCCTCGCCCGTAATCACCAGATCGCAGTCCTGAAGTGCGGCGTCAAAATTCGCCAGCTCCAGCAGCGTATGAAGCCCCGGCCGCAATCGCGCGCCCAGCACCGTCGCCAGCACAGCGCCCATGCCGCCCGCCGCGCCCGCGCCGGGCGCATCCGCAAGCCCCAGCAGCGCGGCATATCGCGCCATGGCCTCTTCAAAAGGCGCCTGAAGCTTTTCCGTCACGCCCTTTTGCGGGCCGTATACCGCCGTCGCGCCATGCTCCCCCAGCAGCGGATTGGTCACGTCGCAGATCACAGTGATCCCTGCGCGTTTCAGCTCGGGCATCAGCCCGCTCAATTCCACCCGCGCCACATGCAGAAAGCTTTCGCCCGTGCCGGAGAGTTCTTTATCCTGCGCGTCATAAAAGCGCGCGCCCAGCGCGCGCAGCATGCCCATGCCGCCCTCATTGGTGGCGCTGCCGCCAATGCCCAGAAGAATCTCCCCTGCGCCCTGACGCAGCGCATGCGCAATCAGCTCCCCCGTGCCGTATGATGATGCCCGCAGCGGATCGGGGCCGTTTTCCATCAGCGGCAGACCGGATGCAGCAGCCATTTCAATGACCGCCGTGCCGGAGGGCAGATACCCCATGCGTGCCGACACCCTGCGCCCGTCCGGCCCTGTCACCACTGCGTCCTCATAGCGTCCGCCGCAGGCGGTCACCACTGCCTCCACCGTGCCCTCGCCGCCATCCGCCATGGGCATGCACACGCACTGACAGCCCGGAAAATGCCGCTGCGCGACCCTGCATAGAATTTCTGTCATGGCTGCGGCGCTGAGCGACCCCTTGAAAGAATCGGGGGCAAAAATGAATTTCATTGCGATTTTCCTCCTGCGTTCCGCTGATTATAGCTGCTGATCTCCCAGATACCTTGCCAGTACCTGTATGC
>CAMGDO010000239.1 GCA_946042585.1 uncultured Clostridia bacterium | reverse complement strand
CACCTAAGCCTTCGTCGGCAGCGTCAGATGTGTATAAGAGACAGCACATTATCTGCAATGACGCCAAGAATGTAATCAAGCTGATCATTGCTTTCGCTCAGCACGGATGCATAGCCCTCAAAGGGGGTCTCTGCCAACGCAGCAACATCCTGTTGATAGGCGTCAAATCCACCATTGTGCCCCAGCTGCCATGCCTGCTGAAGCAGCGTATCCAGCTGTTCATAGTCCAGCCGGATGCCGGCTGTGGCATAATTGATCGTGGAGTATACAAAGCCATTGCAGGCAATTTCAAGTGACCAGCTGTTTTCCCATGTCTGCGCACGATTCACAACAACATCAAAGGCATCGTTATAGGTCATTCCGCCCAGCGCGATGCCGTCAATATAGATATTTTCCAGAAACACATCTTTGCTTTGACGATACTGGGAAAGCAGTTCGCTGTTGCCCGATGAAAAGAGCGCTGACAGACCAAACGACAGCAAAGTCACCAGAGCAATAAATATAACAAGCACAAGCACTGTCTTACTGGCGCGGGATGAAAGCCGCCTGCGCCTTTTCTTTGGCGTGGGCGTTTTGGGACGATAGCCCTGATATTGCATAAGCTTTTGTTAATTTCCTTTCGCCGCGTTTACCGCAGATAGCAGTTGCTGCATATCTTCATTGGCAGTTTTCCAATAAGGAATCATTTGCCCAATATCAGCGTGCTTATCATCTGGCTCATGAAAATCGCTGCCGCCTGTCAAGATCAATTGATGCCGGGTGGCAATGCTTCGCCATTTTTCAAATTGATCGGGCTCATGCGCCGGATGGTATATTTCCATGCCCATAAGGCCTGCATCCAGCCAGCGATGCAGCTGCTGTGAAAAGGTTTCTTTATCCCAGCCAAGCAGACCTGGATGCGCCAGCACCGGTACGGCATGCGCACGGCGAAGCAGCGAAATGACCTCGCACACATCAATATCTGTGCGCGCCACATAAGCCGGGCAACCGCGCCCCAGATACAGTGCGAACGCTTCATTCATATCCCGGACGTAGCCTTTGGCGATCATGGCGCGGGCAATCAGCGGACGGCCAATGGAAGCGCCCGGTTTTGCCGCAAGATCCTCCGGGGATAAAGGCATGCCAAGCGTACGCAGCCGATCGAGCATCTTGATTGATCGTTGCTTTCGGTCTTCCTTCATGGCGTCCAGATAGGCGGTGAGCGCTGCGTCCTGCGCGCTGACACCATAGCCCAGGATGTGGATTTCCTTATCTCCTCCGGCGCTGATTTCAAGCGCGGGAAGAAAATGAACGCCTGCTGCCTGCGCAGCGTGTTCTGCTTCCGAAAGACCGTTCAGCGTATCATGATCGCTGACAGCCAGAAAATCCACTCCACGCTCCATAGCGCGCAAAACGACCTGCGACGGCGATAGAACGCCGTCGGAGGCCGTCGTATGGATATGCAAATCAGGATGAAGCATATTCACAATCCTTTGCGTGCGCGTCAGCCGTTGTATGCCTCAGCGCTGTTTTCATTTGCAGTTTCAGGTGCTGCTTCAGCAGGAGCGCTATCCTGCGGATTTGTCTGTGCAGCATCCGCTTCGGGTTCTTTTTCTTTGGCAGGAAGCTCACGCCCCTCGATCACGGCGAGGAAATCATCGCGCGAAAGCGTTTCGCGTTCAATCAGCACCTGCGCAAGCTTTTCCAGATATTCTTGATGCGCACGCAGTGTGTCCAGTGCCTGCTCATAGCAGGAAGCAAGAAGCTCGCTCACCTCATGATCAATGGAAGCAGCAAGCTCTTCGCTGTATTCGCGGGATTGTCCGAAGGATGCGCCCACAAACACTTCCTGCTGGCTGTCCAGATAGATTGTGCCGATCTTCTCGCTCATGCCATAGCGTGTGACCATGGCGCGGCAGATACTAGTGGCATGCTGCAGATCGCTCTGCGCGCCTGTATAGATGTCGTTAAATACCAGCTTTTCAGCTGCATGACCACCCAGCGTCATGGCAACGCGCTGCAAAAGACGGCTGCGGCTCATGTTATCCAGTTCCTTTTCGGGCAGGCTGAGCGTAAATCCGCCCGCTCCGCCGCGGGGAACAATCGTAACGGTGTGCACCTCGTCACAAAGCGGCAGGAAATGTCCAACGATCGCATGCCCTGCTTCGTGATAGGCCACAAGCTTGCGGTCTTCTTCCAGCACCTTGCGGCTCTTCTTTTCCGGGCCCATCTGGATGCGTTCCACGGCTTCGATCAGAAGCGCCTGAGAAATCTGCGTTTTTCTCTGACGGGCGGCCAGAATGGCTGCTTCGTTCATGATATTCTCAAGGTCCGCGCCCGTTGCAAAGGGCGTGCGCTTGGCGATGTTTTCCAGATTCACATCATCGGAAAGCGGCTTGCCGCGGGAGTGCACCTTCAGTACGGCAATGCGTCCGTTGATATCGGGATAATTCACCGTGATCTGGCGGTCGAAGCGACCGGGACGCAGCAAGGCAGGATCGAGAATATCGCGGCGATTGGTCGCTGCCATGACGATAACGCCTTCATTGGCAGAAAAGCCGTCCATCTCAACCAGCAGCTGGTTGAGCGTCTGCTCGCGCTCATCATGACCGCCGCCCAGACCGGCGCCGCGATGACGGCCAACCGCGTCAATTTCATCAATGAACACAATGCTGGGCGAATTGCGCTTGGCCTGTTCAAACAGATCGCGGACACGGCTGGCGCCCACGCCAACGAACATTTCCACAAAGTCGGAACCGCTGATGGTGAAGAACGGAACATCCGCTTCTCCCGCCACGGCGCGCGCCAGCAGCGTTTTGCCCGTGCCGGGAGGGCCCACCAGCAGCACGCCCTTGGGAATGCGCGCGCCCATTTCGGTGTCGGCCTTGGGGTTTTTCAG
>CAMGDO010000238.1 GCA_946042585.1 uncultured Clostridia bacterium | reverse complement strand
GAGATTCCTCTACGTCTCGTGGGCTCGGAGATGTGTATAAGAGACAGCTGTGACCGGCGCCTCCGAAGTGCGCAGCGCCATTCAGCAGATGGGCAAGCTCGTGGCCGGCGGTGAAGACGCTGCCACAGCGCTGGCTGCCTGCGTGGACACCAGCAACGCCGCGCTGCAGGGCAAGTAATCCCGATCATCACGGAGAACCGGATTCACTCCGGTTCTCTCTTTTTCTTTTCCTGATATGGACAGGGCACAGCGCCGCGGGCGTTGTGCCGTATCCATACGAAAAATATAGAACAACTGAAGGTGAGGTTTGCAGCATGCAAGTAAGGCTCAACGAAGTAACCAAGAAATTCCCCGGCGTAACGGCGGTAGACACCTTTTCCGTCACCCTGCCCGACGGCGAACTGATCTGTCTGCTCGGCCCCTCCGGCTGCGGCAAATCCACAATTCTCAATATGCTTTCCGGCATCATTCCCGTGTCCGGCGGCGAAATCTTTTTTGATGATGACAACGTCACCAAGCTCCCGCCCGAAGAGCGCGGCATCGGTCTGGTGTTCCAGAATTACGCGCTTTATCCGCACATGACGGTGCTGGAGAATATCTGCTTCCCGCTGGAGATCAAGCGTGTGCCCAAGGATGAGCGCGTGCGCCGCGCCACCGAGATGGCCCGGCTGGTGCATGTGGATAAGCTCCTCAACCGCAAGCCCAAGGAGCTTTCCGGCGGTCAGCAGCAGCGTGTCGCCATTGCCCGCGCGCTGGTCAAGGAGCCGCGCCTTTTGCTGCTGGACGAGCCGCTGTCCAACCTCGATGCGCGTCTGCGCCTGGAAATGCGCGAGGAAATCCGCCGCATCCAGCTGCAGACACAGGTAACCACCATCTTCGTCACCCACGATCAGGAAGAGGCCATGTCCATCTCGGATAAAATTGTGCTGATGAAGGATGGCGTGCTGCAGCAGTATGACGCGCCGCAGGTGCTCTACGATAGTCCCGCCAATCAGTTTGTGGCGGATTTTCTGGGCAACCCGCCCATCAATAACATCCCCGGCGTCATCAGCGGCGGCGTTTTCACCACAGAGGATGGCAAGGCCAGCGTCGCCATGAAGCTGTTTGACAGCGTGCCGGACGGCAAAAAGGTCAATCTGTCCGTGCGCAGCGAAAGCTTTGTCGTGCAGCCTGACGGCACGCCCGAAACGCTGCGCTGCCTGGTGACGGGCGTATTCAAGACCGGCAAGGAAGAAATGGCCTCCTTCACCTTCGGCGATGCCGCCTTCCGCGCCTATATCGACCTGGAGGAAGGTCTGCAGACGGGCCAAACGGTCAGCCTCGGGCTGAAGAAGCGCGGCGCGTTCGTGTTTGACCGTGAATCGGGGGTGCGCTACGTATGACCCAGAAGCTGACCTTCAACGGGCCGTTTGACAAGCCGCGCAGAAGCAGAAACTGCGGCAGACGGCTGCTGGTTCACTTTGTGCTGTTCACCCTGCTGGCCGTGCTGCTGCTGGGTGTGGGCACCTATGGGCGGGTGAAGCTGCATGAGATATTCAATGATCAGCTCACCGCCAAGCGTTCCAGCATACTGATTTCCGAAGCCAGCGATCGCGTGAAGGCTGCGGCAGAAGCAAAAGCCCCCACCAACGCGCTGCGCACCAAGATTTCCAGCGGCCTGTCCTCCAAAGCCAAATCCACCCGCACCGCAGCCACGGAAATGATTTCCGCCGGCACGCCGGATGAGGAAGTACTGCTCTACATCGTCGACACCCTCTCCGCCGCCGCCACCTCGCGCCTGAGCGCGGATAACGAGGAGCAGGCCGCGCTCATGACCACCGTCAATGAAACGCTCGCCGCCCAGCGGGATGAAATCATTGCCGCCGCGCTGTCTGCCACCAACGAGCAGATCAGCCAGCTGTCGATAGAAAATGTCCGCAGCACCCTCGCCCGCGGTTCCAAGAACTATGTGCCCATGTTTTACAGCACCATCCTGCTCATTGTGGGCGCTGTGCTGTTGGTGCTTGGGCTTGCCATGGGCGCCGTGCGCTTCTTCGGCAGCGAGGATACGATCAAAAAGGTCACCGATTTCGTCGAGCCCATGGATTATCTGCTTCTCTTCTTCCTGGGCGTCATCATTTTCACGCTCTATCCCATGATTCGCGTTTTCATCATGGCCTTCCAGGAGCGCTATAAGCTGACCGGCGAGTTCGTCGGCTGGGGCATCGGCAATTTCACCGATGTGCTCACCGGGGTGAATACCAAGCTGCCGCAGGCCATTGGCAACACCTTCCTGTACGTCATTCTCACCGTTCCCATCTCCACCGTCATTGCGCTGCTGCTGGCCTATCTTCTCAATCAGAAGATCAAGCTGCGCGCGCTGTTCCAGACAGCCTACTTCCTGCCCATGGTCACCTCCGCCACCGCCGTCGGTCTGGTTTGGAAATTCATGTTCCACGAGAACTACGGCATTATCAACTGGCTGCTGTCACTCTTTGACGTCCAGAAGATTCCGTGGCTGACCGAAGCCGCCTATTCCATGGCCGTCATGGTGATCTATGGCATCTGGGATACGCTGCCCATGACGATCATCCTGTTGATTTCAGGTCTTCAGAATATCGACGACCACTACTACACCGTTGCCAAGGTGGACGGTGCGCGCGCCAAACGCATTTTCTTCCGCATCACCGTGCCGCTTCTGTCCCCCACCATCGGTCTGGTGCTGATCATCAACAGCATCTCGGCCTTCAAGGTATTCAATTCCGTGGTCGTCCTCTTCTCAGGCTATCCCGGGCCGATGTACAATATGTACACCATGACCTATTACATCTACGAGCAGATCAACACCAGCATGGAATATGGCCTGTCTCTTATACACATCTCCGAGCCCACGAGACGTAGAGGA
>CAMGDO010000237.1 GCA_946042585.1 uncultured Clostridia bacterium | reverse complement strand
CTGCGCGCCGTCCCGCCACGCCATGCCACAGGCAGGCGCACCGGCAGGCATCATAAACTTCCATGCCTCCGGCCAGCAGCGCCGCCAGAATGCCCGCCAGCGCATCGCCGCTGCCGCCCTTGGCCAGCGCAGGCGTGCCCACCGCATTCAGCGCCGTTCGCCGCGCGCAGATCACCGTGACGTCGCTTTTGAGCACCACCGCGCCGCAATCGTAAGCCTTGCGGATGCTCTGCGCCGCCCCTGTGCGATCGCGCAGCACCTCCTCCACCGTGCAGCCCAGCAGCCGCGCCGCCTCGCCGGGATGCGGGGTCAGCACAGCCTGATCACCCACTTTCATGGGATGCCGGGCCAACAGGTTCAGCGCGCCCGCGTCCCACACGGAGGGCACCTCCGGTCTATGAAGCGCGCACATCTCCTGCCAGGTTTCCTCATTCTCACGCACGCCGCAGCCCAGAAGATACGCATTGCGCGGCGTATCCTCGCCGCAGGGCGCGCACATGGCATTGGGCGAGAGCATCTGCACCACAGGCACAATTTCCTGCGGGCACTGCACCGTCACCAGCCCTGCGCCCGCGCGCAGCGCAGCGCGCGCAGCCATGGCGGCGGCGCCTGCCATGCCCACGCTGCCCGCATAGACCAGCACCCGTCCGCAGCTGCCCTTGTGCGCATCCACCGGGCGAACGGGCAAAAGCCTGAGAAGATCCTCCTCCTGAGCCACGTCCAGCCCGTCCGCATCATCCAGCCGCACGGGCAAACCTATATCCGCCACAATGATTTTCCCCACGCATGCGCGGCGTCTCGTCAGATACAGCCCGGGCTTGGGGCGGTGAAAGGTGACGGTCACCGCTGCCTGCACGCAGCACGGGGCGTCGCCCGTGCGCGCATCCATGCCGCTTGGCACATCCACCGCCACGACCGGCGCCTTGAGCTCATTGATCTGCGTAATCGCCTCCGCTGCCGTTCCCTGCGCTTCGCCGCGCAGCCCCGTGCCCAGCAGTCCATCCACCACAGCGGCCAGATCAGGAATATCAGGGCATTTTTCCGTCTCAATAATGCGCGCGTCCGTCAGGCGCAGATAGGCAAGGTTTTTCTGCGCGTCGGGCGTTTTGCAGCCCATGGGCAGCCATGCAATCGCTTCTCCGCCCTCCAGCGCATACATGCGCGCCGCCGCCAGCGCGTCGCCGCCGTTGTTTCCCGGTCCAGCAGCAAACAGCACCGGCCGGTGCGCATAATCCCGCAGCGCATCCTTCACGGCGCGCGCGGCATTTTCCATCAGCAGCAAAGACGGCACCCCCGCTGTGAACGCCGCCTGTTCAATCCGCTGCATCTGAGATGGCTCAATCGTGCGCAGCATGCTCATTCCCCCTCCAGCACAGCCGTGGCCATGGCATAGTCGCCGTCATGCGATATGGACAGAAACGCCCGCTGCGCCCCGCGCTGATGCAGCGCTAAAAGCACCCGCTCGCTGAGCACATAGCATGGCGCGCCGTGCTCATCATGGGCAATCTCCACATCACGCACGCTCAGCGCGCCAAAGCCCGTGCCCAGCGCCTTGACCAGCGCCTCCTTGGCGGCAAATATCCCCGCCGCCGTCTGTCCGCGCGCTGCACGCGCGCGAATATACGCCTGCTCATCCTCGGTGAAATACCGGGTGAGAAAGCGCTCCTTCTGCAAATATTCCTCCATGCGGCGCACGCCGCACAGATCGCATCCCAGCCCGCAGATCATGCGTCCTGCGCAAACAAAATGGCATTGGTAATGGCGCGCGCCATCACCTCCGCAGCCGCTGCGCACAGTTTCACAAAGTTCACATCATTGTTCACGCGCTCCGTCGCCAGCGCAAACACCGTGTCGCCGTCCATCTGCGTATGCACGGGGCGAATGGTGCGCGCCAGACCGTCATGCGCCACATCCGCCAGACGGTTGGCCTGCTCCTTGGTCAGCTTGCAGTCCACCGCCACCACGCCGATGGTCGTATTGCTGCCGGGCGCCGGGATGCGCAGCTGCTGCGGCGCAGGCGACTGCCCGCACAGCAGCCCCTCCGCCGGCACACGCACGCCGTTTTCCGTCCGCGCGCAGCCGATGCACTCGCCCGTTACGGGATGATACACATCGCCCACGGCGTTCACCGCAGCCATCGCGCCCACAGTCACGCCCTCAGGCAGGGTGATGGAAGCGCTGCCTACGCCGCTTTGCTGCGGCTGCGCGCCCACCACCAGCTTGCCCACGGTTGCGCCCGTGCCTGCGCCAAACGCGCCCTGCGCCATGCCCTTGCCCGCGCTCATGCAGGCGGTATAGCCCATGGTGGCGTCAGGCCGCACAGCGGCGTCGCCCACCCCCAGGTCAAACAGCACCGCCGCCGGCACAATGGGCACGCGCACATCGCCCATTTCCAGCCCCACGCCCATCTGCTCCAGATAGCGCATCACACCGTCCGCCGCAGCCAGTCCATAGGCGCTGCCCCCCGCCAGCACCACGGCATGCGCCCGCTCCACCAGGTTGCCGGGTCTGAGCAAATCCGTTTCACGCGTGCCGGGCGCCGCGCCGCGCACGCTCACGCCGCCCACAGCGCCGTTTGCCGGAGCCAGCACCACGCTCACGCCCGTCTGCGCCTGCAGATTCTGTGCCTGACCCACGCGGATGCCGTGCACCTGCGTGATATCGCCGGGAAAAGGTCTGTATATATTCGCCATATTGCGTTTCCTCCGTTTTTCAGCCAACATGCAAAGACAGCCACGCGATCAGATCGCATATGACCTCTCCGCGATTGGTTTCATTGAACATCTCATGCCGTCCGCCCGGATACAGCCTGAGCGTCACGTCCTTCATACCCGCTCGTTCAAACTGCCCGCACACGGTCTTGACCCCCGCGTCCGCGCCACCCACGGGATCCTCATC
>CAMGDO010000236.1 GCA_946042585.1 uncultured Clostridia bacterium | reverse complement strand
GAATCCGCCCAGCATTTCCATCGTTACGCTGAGAAACATGCTTTGCTCCTTCGCCCTTGTATTTCATGACAGCCGGGCAGCGGCACATTTCTGCGCCGCCGCCCGGATTTAATTGCTTACTCCGCCTGCGCGGCCAGCGTAAGCTCGTACTTATCCGCCAGCGCTCCCAGCGTGCCGTCCTGCAGCAGCTGCGCCATCACTTCGTTGAATTTCTCCGTCACATCCGAGCCCTTGCGGAAGGCCACGCCGTATTCCTCGCTGGTGAGCGCAATGCCCGCCGCCAGGTTTTCATAGCTCGTACCCGCGCCCGTCATGGCATTGGCCATGGTGATATCAATCACGCAGGCGTCCGCCGTGCCGGCAGCCACCTCCATCAGCGCGGAGGTCTGATCCTGCAGGGCGATATAATCGTCAATGCCGATGGCCTTGAGCGCATTCTCGCCCGCCGAGCCGCTTTCCACCGCGAAGCTCAGCTGCTTGAGGCTGTCAGCGTCGGCGTAATTGCCCACCACATCCGCCTTCATGACCACCACCTGCGCGTTCACCACATACGGTGCGGAAACGCTGGCATTAAGCAGGATTTCGTCGTTGATCGTCATGCCGTTCCAGACGGCGTCAATGTTTTTGCAGTCGAGCTCGAAGATCTTCATGCCCCAGTCAGAAATCACGAAGAACTCAATCTCAACGCCCAGCTTTTCGCCCACAAGGCGGGCAAACTCGGCATCAAAGCCCGTCCATTCGCCGTTTTCGTCCAGATAATCCATCGGCTCGTAATCCGTAATGCCCACAATCATTTTGCCCTTGTTCTGAATATACGCCAGATCCGAGTCCTCCGCAAAAGCGCTCGCACATCCAAAAAGCACTGCCAGGGTCAAAAGCATCGCCATCATCTTTTTCATGGTTCACATTTCCTTTCTTCGTCTTCTCGTTTTATATCCGGTTCCGTCCGGGGAATGGCGCCATTATACTTTATTGCGCTAAAGTTGTAAAGTGTCATTTGCGAAAAAAAGCGGTTTCGGCGGATTGCACAAAACGCGCCTTTGCTTTATCGCTTTAGTTTGATAAAGTTTCACAAATTCCCCCGGGTCAGCTCCTGCAATCGGCGGCGCTTCTGCCGGCGGACGCGATTGATATGCCGCTCGAAATCGCCGTTTTCCATCAGCTGCGCCAGCACATACTGCTCAAAGGCAGGCACCGTGCAGGAAAAGAACCCCGCCCGCTCGCCATACAGCTCGCTGAGCGCTTCAGGCAGCACCATGTAGCCCACGCGCAGCGCGGGAGACACCGTCTTGCTGAAGGTATTCAGATAGATCACCCGTCTCCCGCCATCCAGCGCAAACAGCGTTTCCTCCGGCTTGCCCGCCACGGAAAACTCCGACTCAAAATCATCCTCCACCAGATACCGGTCGCCCTGCGATGTCCAGCGCAGATACTCGTGCCGTTTGGACGCAGACGCCGTTACCCCGCTGGGAAAGCTGCGATAGGGCGTCACATGCAGCACCGTCGCCTCCGTGCGCCGCAGCGCCTCGCTGATGATGCCATCCCGCCCCCGCGGCAGCATATCGCACCGCACGCCCTCGGCGCGGTAAACCTGCTCGATCTTTTCATAGGAGGGCTCCTCCAGCGCGTATGTGCGTCCGTGCCCCAGCAAACGCACGATCTGGCTGTAGAGGTATTCCGCCCCCGCGCCGATGACAATCTGTTCAGACCGCGCATCAATGCCGCGGCTGCGCCGCAGATACCTTGACAGCGCCGTGCGCAGGGCGTCGCATCCACGCGCAGGCGCCTTGATCAGAATTGCCTCGCCATACGCCGTGAGCACGCTGCGCATGGCGCGCGACAGCACGCCAAAGGGAAATACGCATTCCTGCTCCCTCTCTGCGGTTTTCTCCGGCAGCACAATGCCCGCAGGCTCGGGCAGCGAAAAGCCGCTCTCTGCCCGGAACGCCGCAAAAAATCCGCTGCGCTCGCGCGCCTCGGCATACCCTTCATCGCACAAAAGCGCATAGGCATGCTCCACCGTGGACAGGCTCACGCCCGCCTCCTCCGCCAGCAGCCGCTTGGAGGGCAATCGCGCGCCGCAGGCAAAAACGCCCGCGACAATCTCCTGCCTGAGCTGCTCATAAAGCTGTACATACGCCTTCTGCCCCGGAATGTGTTCCGCTCTGTACATCATCTGGTCTGCTTTCTTTCTCTCATTCTGGCTATTTTAAGCATATCAGTTATGTTTTATACTGCCATCATCCATTCGTCAAGGAGGGCTGCAAATGAAACAGCTGACATCGCAAAAGCATCTCGTCCGGCTCTGTATCACCGCGCTTCTGATGGCGCTTAACGTGGTCATGAGCTCCTTTTCCATTCCCGTACCCGGCGGACATCTGTATCTCAACGATGTGGTCATCTGCACGGCCGCCATCCTGCTGGACCCGCTTTCCGCCTTCTGTGTGGGCGGTCTGGGCGCATTTCTGGGGGATCTTCTCTTTTATCCGCTGCCGATGTTTGTGTCGCTCTTCACCCATGGCCTGCAGGCGGTCGTCATCTCGCTGTGCACACAGCGCCTGCGCTGCCGCAGCCGCGCTCTTTCCTCGGCCGTGGGCGTCACGCTGGGCGCCGTCATCATGGTGGTGGGCTATTCTCTGGGGCGCGCGTTCATATACAGCACGCCCGAATATGCGCTGATGAAGCTGCCGTTCCAGATTCTGCAGGCGGCAGTGGGCGCCGTATGCGGCATGCTGCTGTGCTACCGCTTCAAGCTGGCAGACACCGCCAGAAAATATCTGTGAACGCAAAAGCGGGGACGCGCCGTCCCCGCTTTTCTTTTTCAGCGCTTTTTTATTTCCCGGCTTTTCTTTGCAATCTGCTTGAATCGGTTCGTCTTTTCCCGCAGGCTGCGCGCGCGGTCCTCTGAAA
>CAMGDO010000235.1 GCA_946042585.1 uncultured Clostridia bacterium | reverse complement strand
GTCTTGAGGCGAAGCACTTCTTCCTTGGCTTCCAGTTCAGTTTCCTTCTTAATTTCCACTGCCTTGCGCGTCGCATCATCCAGCAGTTTTTTTGCATAGTCTTCAGCGGTTTTGATCTGTTTTTCCGCCACGTTTTTTCTCAGCAGATAGCCCGCGCCAACGCCGATGGCGGCCGCTGCGAGAATCAATACGATTGCCAGAATCGGATTCAACTGTTTTTTCCCCTCTTTCCTTCATTTTTTCTCAATATTCATAACGTAATCCTGCCAATTGAAAAAGCCGTGCGGATCACCATATTCCGGCACGGCCATATGCTGCATTCAGGCACAACATGAACACTCTCTGCACACAACAAAACAAACAGCAACGCTAAAAAGCCTGCTTTATCATGCAAAAACAGGGCGCAGCCCCGTTACTGAGAACCGAAAAACATGTGTATCGAAAAACAGCACAGCACGCGCGCGTCTCCGCGCGCCGCTTTTCAGCCGGTCAAGCTATTGTATACACAGCAGAGGGCATTTGTCAAGCTTTTTTCCATTTTATTATTGGCAGAATGCCGTTTGTCTTTCCCAGAAACTGCATTTGCTTCCATCCGGCAGCGGATTTTTTCGCATTTCATGCAGGAAAGTGCCTTTCGCGCTTGCACCAAAGCCAAAACCGCTCTATAATAGAGTGAAATTCTTTACTTGTGAAGCACAAAGGAGGCGCTGCAGTATGTCAAAATGGGATGCGCGATTTATGGAAATGGCACGGCTGGTAGCCACATGGACCAGCTGCTATACCCCCGGCCGCGCCATCGGCGCCGTCATCGTCAAGGACAAGCGTGTCATGACCACAGGCTATAACGGCGCGCCTGCCGGTTTGCCCACCTGCAGGGAAAAGGGCGAATGCCTGCGGCGCAAGCTGGGCGTGGAAAGCGGCACCCGCGCCGAGGTATGCTTCGCCATTCACGCCGAACAGAATGCCATCATTCAGGCAGCCAGGCTGGGCATCTCCATCGACGGAAGCACCCTGTACTGCACCCATCAGCCCTGTTCGGTATGCACGCGCATGATCATCAACGCCGGTATCCGCCGCGTGGTGTATGAGCAGGGCTATCCGGACGCCTTTTCACTGGAGCTTTTTCACGCTGCCGGCATCCCGCTTGAGCAGTTTGACCCCGCAACCGGAGGAACGAAAGAATGCTGAAACGAATTCTCGCGCTGGCGCTGGCGCTGTGCTTTTTGCCGCTTTTCGCGCAGGCAGATGATCCGACTCCCCGCCCCATCGTCACCCTTTCGCCGGATGAAATCGAAAAAACGCCCTCCGGCATGCAGCACTATCTTCTTTTGTGCTCCGATTCATGGAGCGGCGCCAGCGAAAGCGAGCCCAACAACACCGACGGCATCATGCTGGTGACGCTGGATACCGTTTCCGGGCGCGTGTGCCTCACTTCGTTTATCCGCGATATGCTGGTCATGCGTCCGGACGGCAAATACGGCAGGATCAACGGCATTGCCAAGCGCTTTTCCATTGAAGATATGATGGCCACGCTCAATTCGCACTTTGGCCTGCAGATTGAAAAATATGTGCTGGTGGACTGGTCGAGCGTAGCCAACATCATCGATGCGCTGGGCGGCGTTGACATCACCATCACCAACGGCGAATCTATTCGTCTGCGCGATAAGATGGCCTATAAGAGCGACTGGACGCAGCCTGTGCTCTCGGGCGCGGGCACCTATCATTTCCGCGGCTATGCAGCGGTGATCTACATGCGCATCCGTTCGGATACATCGGTAAACGGCGAGCGCTATGATTATCGCCGCACCACCCGTGCGCGCAATGTGGTCTCCTCCCTCGCAGACAGCCTGCGCGAGGTGACCTATGCCGAGGCGCTCACCATCGCGCAGACGGTTTTTGACAACATCGTCGCCACCAACATGACCCTGGCCGATTTCTACACCGCAGCCAAATGCGCCTATGATCTGCGCAATGCGGAGCAGATCGAGCAGATGCGCATTCCCATCGACGGCACAGGCGCAGAATTCTATTATGCGGAAATGGCCACGCAGCAGATCGACGTGGCCGCCAACCGGCAGGCGCTGCATGATTTTCTGTTTGAAAGCTTTACCGTGCGCGATGAAGACACAGGCTGGGACTGATTACTGATTGTTATTTGGAGGGGTACATATGCTGGAAACCGCCATTCATCAGGCGCTTGATTTGATCGGCACGCATTCCGCGCTGCTCACCATTGTGATTCTGCTGGTACTGCTTGTCAGCCTGGCGTTTTGTTATCTCACGCAAAAGCACCGCTTCACCGTGCGTGAAATCGCCGTGCTGGGCATGATGACCGCGCTGCATGTGGTCATGGCAGAGATATGCAAGATTCCCATCATCCCCCATGTGCTGGAATTGTCCTTCGGCTTTGTCCCGCTGGCGCTCACCGGTATGCTCTTTGGCGTGGTGCCCGCCGTCACCGTGGCGGTGATTGGCGATATCATCGGCGCGCTTTTGTTCAGTGCGGGCAGCTTCTATTTCGGTTATACGCTCACCGCCTTCCTCACAGGACTGTTTTACGGGCTGTTCCTGCACAAAAAGAATCTGTCTGTGCTGCGCTGCGCCGTCTGCCAGCTGCTGGTTTCGATGGTGTGCTATGCGCTGCTCAACTCCCTCTGGGCGCTCAACTGGGTGACCAAAACCGCCGCGGGCGAGTATATCGGCACCCGGCTGCTCGTTCAGCCCATTCTGTATCCCGTCTACCTGCTTTTGCTGCTGCTGATGCGCAGGTATCGCAAGCCGCTTGAAGGAGTGCTGAAGAAATGATCGCTGACAAGCAGGAAATCCTGCGCCTGCTGCATGAAACCTATCCTGACGCAGGGCCGGAATTGAACTTCACCAACCCCTATGAAACGCTGGTTGCCACCATGCTGTCCGCGCAGTGCACCGAC
>CAMGDO010000234.1 GCA_946042585.1 uncultured Clostridia bacterium | reverse complement strand
CCCCAGCACAATCGCAAAGAAATACTGCATCATGCTGGCGACCACAAAGCTGGGGATTGAAATGCCGATGATGGCCACGATGATGGCAAAATAGTCCAGCGGCTTATTGCGGTTCAGCGCCGCCAGCACGCCAAGCCCCGTGCCTACAATCAGGGCAAACAGCAGCGCGCGCACGCCCAGGTCCACCGAATAGGGAAAAGCGGTGGCAATGATATCCACGACAGGCTTTCCGCGATAATAAATGGAAATGCCAAAATCTCCGTGAAGCAGATTGCCCATATAGGTAAAGAACTGCTCAATGACCGGCTTGTCCAGACCGTAGAGCTCATGCAGCTTCTGCCGGATATCCTCTGTATACTGAGGATCGGCAAAAGGATCTCCGGGGATCATCTTGATGGCGAAAAACACCACTGCGCAAAGCACAAACAGGGTGATGACGCTGATGACCAGGCGTTTACAGATGTATTTGAACATGTTTCTTCCTCCGTATGTTGCGCAGAATGGCTCGCCCCGGGGGCTCAGGCGCTGTCGCCGTTATCTGACCATCTTGAAAGTGCGGGGCTCGCTCATCAGATAGTCCAGCCGATGGTCGGTGGTAAAGGCCACCGTTTCTTCGCGCATCACCCACAGCTCCTCGTTGTCCCACTCCGGAAGAATCACCTTGGTGTTCAATTCCAGCGCATAGCAGGTGTTGTGATAAAGCGGATAGTCGCCCGTGCCGGGCACCGGCAGGCCGGGACGGTAATACAGGCCAATGGTGGGGCCGGCGGCATGGCCATGCACCCCGATGGGATGGGTGTACAGATGCGCCTTGAGGCCTTCCTTCTCCGCCTGCTCCATGCTGCGCAGCAGCACCTGATTGCCCGTCACGCCCTCCACGCACTGCTCGGCCACAATATCCATAAAGCGCAGGGTTTTTTCGTAGGCCTTCTGCAGATACTCGGGAATTTCGGTTTCTCCCTCGCGGGGCACATAGGCAATGCGCTGGGTATCCGTGCACAGCCCCAGATACTTCAGGCCGTAGTCGCAGTGGATGATATCGCCGGGCATGATGATTTCATCCCGGATGCGTCCGCCGGGGCAGCCGCGGCGCTGTACATCACAGGTGGGGGTGAACCAGCATTCCAGCCCCAGCGCGGCGGTGGCATCCATGAAGAACCACTCCACATCGGTGGTGGTGGTCACGCCGGGCGTAATCACGCGGGAGGAGAAGCCTTCCTCGATGATGGACTTGGCGATTTCATTGATGGCGCGGTAGCGAACCAGCTCCGTGCGGTTGCGGGTCTCCAGCCATGCGGTCACAATCCGCTCGGCAGAACACACCTTGCTCATGATTTCAGGGGTCATATGCGCGGCGAAATCATCATACAGCGCCTTGGTCAGTCCGTCTGCGAACTGATTGGTGAGGCTGTAATCCAGCGCAATGCTGACAGGATTCAGCTTTTCGATGGTGTCCCGCAGAATGTCCATGCGATTCTGGGTCATGGGATCCCAGGTGACCACCTCATACATGCCGTCAAAGTCGCGGTCGTTGCCGATGCAGTAGCGCTGCACCTTTCCTTCGCCGTTCAGATAAAACACCAGGGTGGACAGGCGGCGGGCATAGCGGCACATACGGGGCACAAGGGACAGATAGACCGGATCCTCATTGTACTCCCTGTTCATGACAATCCACATGGACGTGCCTTCCCGCTTCATCAGCTCAGGCAGCAGAGTATCCAGACGCTGCTCAAGCGCCTGGTCATACATTTCCTTCTGTACGCGCTGGGATACAACTTCACGCATGGTTTTTCCCTCCTGAATCAAAGCATGACTGCAAGTAAAACCGGACTTCTCAAGCGCCGGAATGGATCAGCTTTTCTGATCGGACGCCGGGACGGGCGGTGAACCCTTCCCGGCGATGTGCGCGCAGGGAAACACTTTTCAGCATTTCCCTGCGCAATTGTTTCCTGACGTTTCCTGGGGGTTCCGGATTATTTCACATAATCGCCGAACACATAGTCCAGATCAGCACCGGTCATGTTGCGGTTGATGTTCACAAAGCCATCGCGCAGCATCCAGCCGGCACGGGTGAAGTACATGGGGATGATGGGGCCGCGGGACAGCAGCAGGTTCTCCATCTGCACCATGATCCCGGTGCGCTCTTCGGGCGTCGCGGCAGCCCAGGCAGCAACCTTCAGCTGAGCATACTCGTCATCCTGCCAGCGCATGAAGCGGTCGGCATACAGGCCCTTGCCATCGTATACATCCAGGAAGGTGGAGGCATCGTCCACATCGGGGCCGGAGCCGGCGATCAGGAAGTCATAGCGATAGCCTTCACGCAGGGTCGCCCAGAAGGTCGCGCGCGGAATGGTGTCGATGCGCAGGTTCACGCCGATCATGGTGCACACGTCCTGAATGTACTGGGCAGCCTGCTGGTTGATGGCGTTGTCATTCACCACCAGGGTGAACTCGGCGGGCAGCTCGCCCAGCACGGCCACGGCAGCATCCAGCTTCTGCTGGGCCTTGTCATAGTCCGCCTTGATGGCAAAGGGAGAGGTGATTTCCACGCCGCTGTTGCCCTTGGTGGTGCCATTGTAGCCGGTCGAAGACGGAGGAATGAACTCAACGGTGGGGGTATAAACCGTGCCGTACAGGCTCAGCACATAGTCCTCACGGTCGATGCAGTAGGAAATGGCTTCGATAAAGTCGCGGTTGGCCAGCCACTTGGCAGTCTCATCCACGGAGCCGTTGGTGGTGAACTGGATAAAGAAGGTAGAGCCGTTCTCGTAGTACATCATGCCCTTGCTCTCGAAATCGGCATACATGGTGTTGGGCACTTCCAGCAGATCCAGCTCGCCGGATTCATACATATTGGCCTGGGTGTTGGAATCAGACACGGTGTAGATGCTGTCTCTTATACACATCTCCGAGCCCACGAGACGTAGAGGAA
>CAMGDO010000233.1 GCA_946042585.1 uncultured Clostridia bacterium | reverse complement strand
CACTGCCAGCGCGCGGGCAATGCCGATGCGCTGACGCTGACCGCCGGAAAACTCATGCGGGAAGCGGTCCGCATGCTCACGATTCAAGCCCACCAGCTCCAGCAATTCCACCGTGCGGGCATCCTGCTGGGCGCGGGAGCCGTACAGCCCGTAATTCTCCATACCCTCGCGGATGATATCGCGCACGGTCATTCTCGGGTCGAGGGAGGAATAGGGATCCTGGAAGATCATCTGCACATCCTTGTGATAGGCGTTGTTTTCAGCCTTGGTCTGGCTGAAAATATTCTTGCCCTGATACAGGATTTCGCCGCCGGTTGCGGTATACAGCTTCTTCATTGTTCTGCCCAGGGTTGTTTTTCCGCAGCCGGATTCGCCCACAAGGCCCACGGTTTCCCCTTCCTGAATCGTCAGGCTCACATCGTGGACAGCCTTGAGCACCCTGCCGTGCCCGAGCTGGAAATACTTGTTGACATGCCTGAGTTCAAACAGCGGCGTGCTCACGGCTCATTCCTCCATCCCAGCTTCTCGCATGTTTCGGCAGCGTCTGCATCCTGCAGGAAGCAGGCGGCGCTGTGCGTTTCATTGTGAATCGTCATTTCGGGCTGCTCCATCTGGCAGATGCGCATGGCATACTTGCAGCGGGGGCAGAATGCGCAGCCCGGCAGCGGATGCAGCGCGTCCGGCGGCGTGCCGCCAATGGAATTGAGCTCCTGGCTGCTGTCGGCGTTCAGGCGCGGAATCGACTCCAGCAGCCCGCGCGTGTAGGGATGGCGGGAGTGATAGAAAATATCCTCGCTGGTGCCCACCTCCACCGGATGCCCGCCGTACATCACCACAATGCGGTCTGCGTGGGCAGCCACAACACCCAGATCATGGGTGATCAGAATGATGGAGCAGTCCATCTCTTCCTTCAGCCTTGCCAGCAGATTCATAATCTGCGCCTGAATGGTTACGTCCAGCGCGGTGGTGGGTTCATCCGCAATGAGCACCCTGGGCTTGCAGGCCAGGGCAATGGCAATCATCACGCGCTGGCGCATGCCGCCGGACAGATTGTGGATATACTGCTTGTAGCGCTGCTCGGGGTTGTTGATGCCCACCTGCACCAGCAGCTCCAGGGCGCGCGCCTTCGCCTGCGCAGGCGTCATGTGCTGATGGCGGCGCAGGGATTCCGCAATCTGCTTGCCGATTTTCATCGTCGGGTTCAGGCTCGTCATGGCGTCCTGAAAAATGATGCCGATCTTTGAGCCGCGGATTTTCTGCATCTGCCTGTCGTCAAATTCGGTGATGTCTTCCCCATCAAACCAGATGGTGCCGGACTTGCGGATACAGGGGGTCAGCTTCAGAATCGACTGCATCATCACGCTCTTGCCGCTGCCGCTTTCCCCGACGATTGCCAGAACCTCCTTGCGCCTGAGCGAGAAGCTGGCATGGCGCACAGCCTGCACTTCGCCGTTATATGTCTGAAAACTGACAGACAGGTCGTCTACCTTGAGGATTTCATCCATCGGCCGGATCCTCCATTCATCAATTTGTCTGGTTTACTTGCGCAGCTTGGGATCAAGTGCGTCGCGCAGGCCATCGCCAATCAGCTGAAGCGAGAGCATCAGCAGGCTGATGACTGCGGAGGGGATGAAGAGCTGATAGGGATAGTTCTTCATTTCGCCAATGCCGATGGAAATCAGCTGGCCAAGGCTGGTCATGGGCGCCGGCAGGCCGATGCCCAGGAAGCTCAGGAACGCTTCGGAGAAGATGGCGCTGGGAATGGCCATGGACAGGGAAACCACGATCACGCCCATGCAGTTGGGCACAAGGTGCTTGAGCATGATGCGCACAGGGGATGTGTTCAGGTTGCGGGCAGCCAGAATATAGTCCTCATTCTTGAGCATCAGAATCTGTCCGCGCACCAGCCGCGCCATGCCCAGCCAGCCGGTCAGCGCCAGCGCCAGCAGGATGGGTACCAGTCCCGAGCCGAACACCATCATGATAATAATCACATAGATCAGATAGGGAATGGCATTGAGTATATCAATGGCGCGCATGATCAGCATGTCCACCCAGCCCCCGAAGAAGCCGGCGATGCAGCCCATGATGATGCCGATGATCGCCTGCACGATGGCGGCGGTGAAGCCAATCAGCAGCGAATAGCGGGTGCCCATCCACACGCGAGCCCACAGATCGCGGCCGAGCTTGTCAATGCCGAACCAATGATCGGCGCTGGGGCCCATGGTGCCGCCGTGCAGGCGGATGCTGGCCGCCAGCTTGGTGTCGGTGGTGCGGTAGTTGTACTCCACCATCATGGGGCCGATAATGGACATGAGGGCAATCAGCAGCAGCAGCACGGTGCTGACCAGCGCCGCCTTGTTCTTGAAGAAGCGGCGCAGCACATCCCTGCCGTAGGAAAGCTGCGGACGGCTGATGCGCTCGGCTTCTTCGCTGTTCATCTGCAGGGGCTCATACAGCTGCCTGCGGTCAACGGGATTGGATATATTGCTCATGCCTTGGCACCTCCCATGCGAATGCGCGGATCAATAATCCCATATACCAGATCAACAATGAAGTTCATGATGATCAGGAAGGCGCCGTAGAAAATTGTCAGGCCCATAATCAGGGAATAATCCTGGGTGTTGATGGAGTCCACAAAGAATTTGCCCAGACCGGGAACGGCAAAAATGCTCTCAATCACAAAGGAACCGGTCAGGAGGGATGCGGTGGTGGGGCCCAGCACCGTCACCAGCGGCAGAAGGGAATTGCGGATCTGATGCCGGAAAAGAATCTCCCACTTGCGCAGACCCTTGCTTCGGGCGGTTTTCACATAATCGCTGTCCACCACCTCCAGCATGCTGGTGCGCATCAGGCGGGAGAAGCGCGCCACCGTGGGCAGCGACAGGGCAATGGTCGGCATAATCGTGTGCGCAAAGGTCGTATATCGCGCCACAG
>CAMGDO010000232.1 GCA_946042585.1 uncultured Clostridia bacterium | reverse complement strand
ACCAAACGCAAAGAACGGCGCAGAGACTGCGTGTGTCAGGGGAAAGCGCCGGGCGGATTCTCCATTGACAAATACCAATTTTATCACAGAAAGCGGCGCGCGTCAATTGCTGTCAGGCGGTGCGAAACAGCCCCATGAACCAGTCAAGCACCGGCCAGGTGAAGATAACTTCCTCGCTCACCGTGCATTCCCCGAAGAATGCAGGGCACAAAAGCCCCCACCAGGCGGCGTCGCGTCCCGGCAAAGGCAGAGCGGCTGCGGGCAGACTGCCCCCAAAGATCAGCGCGCAGAACAGAATCACCGACAAAAGCATGCACATAAGACCGCGCATAATGCACCTCCGCATGAAAATTGAATGGATAAAATGAGTATGCGCCTGAATATGTGAAGCTATGCGCCGCAGATCAGGGGTTTCAGGAATTCCTGTCACAAATATTGACAATAGGATATTATGCCTGTATAATATGTTGCATGTCGTACAGTTTGACGGCATACAATTTTGCGGACGGATCTCCGGAGAAAGGATGATGACCATGGAACGGGCGCTGGGCGCGGAGCTGCGAAAGGTATCCAATCTCACCCATCGATACTTTGAGCAGAATTCCAACAAAGCGCGCGTGGATGCCATTACCGGAACAAACAGCTGGATTATCGGGTTTGTTGCCCATCAGGAGGAAATGGGACGGGAGGTATACCAGCGCGATCTGGAGACGCGCTTTGGCATCACGCGGTCCACAGCCTCCAAGGTGGTGAACCTGATGGTGCAAAAGGGTCTGCTTGAGCAGCAGAGCGTGCCGGAGGACAGAAGGCTGAAAAAGCTGAAGCTGACGGAGCGCGCGCTGGAAGTGAAGCAGCTGATGGATGAGGATCATGTGCGCTTTGAGGCGACGTTGCGCAAGGGGCTGAGTCCGGAGGAAGTGAATACGCTGTTTGCGCTGCTGGATCGGATCAAGCAGAACCTGACGGAAGAAGAAATGACGGAGGAATGTGAGAAGAAATGATCAAGCGTTTGGCAGCCTGTATCAGGCAGTACAAAAAATACGCGCTGGCAACGCCCGCGCTGATGATTGGCGAGGTGGCCATGGAAGTGCTCATTCCCATGGTGATGGCCAAGCTGATTGACCTGGGCATTGAGCGCGGCGATATGAGCCAGATCTGGATCAACGGTGCAATTCTGCTGGTGACGGCGTTTGTATCGCTGTTTTTCGGCGTGATGGGCGGCCGCACGGCTGCTGCTGCGGGCGCCGGCTTTGCCCGCAACCTGCGCCATGATATGTACTACAACATTCAGACTTATTCTTTTTCCAACATCGATAAGTTCAGCACGTCCTCTATTATCACGCGTCTGACCACCGACGTATCCAACGTGCAGAACACCTTCCAGATGATTATCCGCATGGCGGTGCGCTCGCCCATTACCCTGATATTCTCCACCATTATGGCGCTGACCATCAATGTGCAAATGTCGATGGTATTTCTGGCCTGCATGCCCGTGCTGATTATCGGCCTGTATCTGATTATGAGCCGCACGCATCCCATTTTCCGCCGCGTGTTCAAGACCTATGACAAGCTCAACAACGTGGTGCAGGAGAATCTGCACGGCGTGCGCGTGGTAAAGAACTTTGTGCGTGAGGAGCATGAGGTGGAGAAATTCAACACCACCTCCGAATCCATCTACAAGGATTTCGTTCACGCCGAGCGGAACCTTGCGCTCAACTCCCCGTTGATGATGGTGTGCATCTACACCTGCACGCTGCTGATCTCCTGGCTGGGCGCCAAGCTCATTATGGCCTCGGGCAACAATCCTGACATCGGCATGACCACGGGTCAGCTGATGAGCCTGATTGCCTATGTGATTCAGATTCTCTCCAGCCTGATGATGCTGTCCATGATCGTGGTGATGATGACCATCTCCCGCGCCTCCGCGCAGCGCATTGTGGAAGTGCTGGAGGAAAAGAGCGACATTACCACGCCCGAAGGCGCGGTGATGCAGGTGAAGGACGGCTCTGTGGACTTTGACCATGTGTTCTTCAGCTACGCTTCCCGCAGCGAAAAGGACTGCCTGAGCGATGTCGACCTGCACATTCCCTCGGGCGCTGTGGTCGGCGTGCTGGGCGGCACGGGCTCGGGTAAATCGACGCTTGTGCAGCTGATTCCGCGCCTGTATGATCCTTCCCGCGGCAGCGTGAAGGTGGGCGGCGTGGACACGCGCAAGTACGATTTGACGGCGCTGCGCGACAGCGTGGCCATGGTGCTGCAAAAGAACGAGCTGTTCTCGGGCACCATCAAGGAAAACCTTCGCTGGGGCAATGAAAACGCTACCGACGAGGAAATGATGGAAGCGTGCCGTCTGGCGCAGGCGGATGATTTCATTCAGTCCTTCCCGGATAAGTACGATACCTGGATTGAGCAGGGCGGCACCAACGTGTCGGGCGGTCAGAAGCAGAGACTGTGCATTGCCCGCGCGCTGCTGAAAAAGCCGAAGATTCTGATTCTGGACGACTCCACCAGCGCTGTGGATATGCGTACCGACGCGCTGATTCGCGAGGGCTTCCGCAATTTCATTCCCGATACGACCAAGATTATCATCGCTCAGCGCGTGGCCTCCGTGAAGGAAGCGGATATGATCATTGTGCTGGAGAACGGCGCCGTGGCGGACTGCGGCACGCATGAAGAACTGATGCAGCGCTGCGCGATTTACCGCGAAGTGCATGATTCTCAGACGAAGGGAGGCGAGGACGATGAGTAACGCGCCGCGCAAAAACGAGGCTTCGTCGCGTCCGCCCATGGGCGGTCCTCACGGCCCGCGCGCCATGGGTCCGCGCCAGCCCATCAACAAAAAGACGGTCATGCGTCTGCTTTCGTATCTTAGGCCTTACTGGCCGCGTCTGGTGCTTGTGCTTGTGTGCATTGTGGTGAGCGCTATTGCTACCGTCAGCAGCGCTACCTTCC
>CAMGDO010000231.1 GCA_946042585.1 uncultured Clostridia bacterium | reverse complement strand
AGATTCCTCTACGTCTCGTGGGCTCGGAGATGTGTATAAGAGACAGGAACATGCTGTCCGCGATCTGCGGAACGAGGTCTACCGCACTCGAAAGAATGGAAGGCACATTTGAAAGCAGGCTTTTCAGCAGTCCCGGAAGCTGCTTGTTGATGCCCGCGAATAACTTCTGCATCGCAGAATTTGCGGCGTTCAGCAGCGTTGGAATCTGGGCGTTGACCGCGTTCATCAATCCATCAATTCCACCATTTTGGTATGCGGTCTGCAACTCTCCAATAATTGCATTTGCCTGGGGCAGCAGGGTGTTGCGCATCAGATCCGTCATAGGCCGGAATAGTTCTCCGCCAAAGCTGCTCAGGTTGTCCTTGAGCGTGGAGATCTGGCCATTGAGCGTCTGGCTCTGCTTTTCCATCGACTGAAAGAACTTGCCGCCTTCGCTGGTCGCATAGCGCATGGACTCGGTGATCTCGTCCACGGACATGGTGCCCTTGCTGATTCGGTCGTAGAGACTCGCCATGCTCTCGCCCGTGCGCTCGGAAATTTCTTGCAGGGGGTTGAAGCCACCGTTGATCATTTGTCGGATGTCTTGCAAGCTCACCTTTCCGGCGCTGCTCATCTGCGCATAGCCCATCGCGATGCTGTTCATCGCCTCGCTGTTGCCCTGCGCGATGTCGCCCAGCATGCTCATCTTATCGATTGCATCGTCGGCGGTAAAGCCGTACTGCATAAGCATCTGCGTGACCTGCGCGAGGTCTGCCATCTCAAAGGGCGTAGCTGCACCCATCGTGCGCAGGCGCTCCACAACGTCCGCAGCCTTTTCTGCGCTGCCGGTCATGGTGGCAAAGCTGGTTTGCAGCTGCTCAATTGTTGCGTTATACTTGACACTCGCCACGCCCGCCACGCTCATCGCCGCGCTGATCGCGCCATAGACTACCGTCGCGCCCTTTGCAACGCCCTTGGATACCGTACCGATGCCCGAAATGATGCGCTTGCTCTTGCCGACGATGCTGTTGAGCGTCCGCTCAAACGGGCTGGCGTCGCCATCAATCTTGATCGTGACTGATCCCTTCGCCGCCATCTACCTCACCTGCCTGTTGCCGTGTTGTTCGTGTTCATTTTCGCATATTTGCGCCGTCCGCTGCCTGGAACGTCTTTTCAATCTGCCGATAAAGCCCGCGAACAGACTCCAGAGGCTCCTGGTCTTTGCGCTGGCGCTCCTCGCGCATCTTTGCAGAATTGTAATCAAACGCAGAAAGTACGCCGTCGTGAATGCGCTCCATGCGGTCAAGGTTTTCGTCATTGCCGTCCCGGAATAGTTCTTCCACAGCATCTGCGCCAAGCAGAATCTCCATCTCCTTCAGCCACAGCCGATATTCCGGCATGCCGAAGCAGTTCATTGCCGCATCCCGCAGCTTTTCTGCAATCGATACGGTCTTTTCGGCAACCTCATACGTTTTGCCGTCAATCTCAACGTTTACACGTTCAATCTTCGTGTTGATTCGCATGTTCGCCCTCCTCAAACATCTCCAAAAATGCGTCAATCTCCGCCTGCTCCGCTGCGCTGTACTCCACCGGCAGGGCGCACATGCGCTTGCGGCGCAAAAGCTCCTTGTCGTTGCCCTTGTAGCCCCGTGCTTCCATCAAATTCAGGATATAGTGGTCTCCGCACAGCGTTCGAAATTCCAGCAGGAACTCCCACCAGTGAAACGGCTCCTTTCGGCGATAGCTCAGGTCGATGCCGCTCTGGTTCCTAATTGCGATGATGATTTCATTCAAATCGTATTTGAAGCTGTAGGTCTGTGCGCCGCCGCCATCCGTCTGCATGGGCGCGGTGGGATAGCCCTTTGCGAACTCCGCAATCGCATCGATCAAATCCGGAAGTGGTGCGTCAATCACCCGGCCGAAGATCATGTGCTCCACCTCGGTCAGGATCCGCACATTCTCTACAATCTGCGCATCGTCCGTGTCTACGGGCACAAGTGCCTGAAGTTTTTCCAGCACATCAATCCACACCCGGTAGTCGGTCTCAATGGCAAATGACGCGTCCCCGACCGTCAATTCAGTCGGGGGCGCGTCCTGCGCATAGTTGGGCCGCATATCAGGCGGCGGGGGACACGCTGAACGTCGGCACGCCTTCGGTCACCGTATAAGTGCCGCGCTTGATGTCGCCGCCAAAGTTCATGCCCCAGGTGATCTTGCCGTCCACATAGTTCATCTCGTTCAGCGTAAAGGTGGTATCGTCGATCTGCCACGCCTGCTTGCCGGTTTCATTCTCCGGGAAGCAGATCAGCGTCTTGCCGTGGGCAAGATCGCAGTTATAGAACTTCTTGAACATGAATTCGTAGATCGGATTGCCCTTGTAGGTGGCGATCTCCTGATCCATGCTGGGCTTGTAGCTCTTGATCTCTTCGGTTGGCAACTCCTGAGAGATGTAGTCCATGCTCTCGGTTTCCGCGTTCATAACGATGCTCAGGATCGTGCTCTTGTCCACGCGCTTCCAGGTGGGCGATCCGCTGCCGTCGCTGGTGTCAATGAAGATCATACACAGGTTCTTGGTGATTTTGGTTTCTGCCATTATTCCTTCACTCCTTTGATATAGTCAATTGCAAACGGGATCATGTACTTCGCGCGGCTCTCATCCTGCGCGGCCACATATCCCGCGTATTCGTCCAACACGCGCACGCTCTCTGCGGCGTACCCATCCGGCAACTCGGGCAGGTTCCCCGCCGCGTTTTGTTCCTCGGCCCAGTTGATGATCGCGTCCACGTCCTCCATCATGGCCACGTTGCCCGCGTCGTTTTCCGTTTCGGTAAACGGCAGGTAGCGCACCAGATCAAAGGCATATTTCCGCCGCTGACTGCCGTCGATGTACTCCTCAATCAGCGTGTCTCCGCTGGTAGCAATCGCCGTATCGCCATCATCCGTGCCGCTGAAATTGAACTGTCTCTTATACACATCTCCGAGCCCACGAGACGTAGAGGAA
>CAMGDO010000230.1 GCA_946042585.1 uncultured Clostridia bacterium | reverse complement strand
TTCCATACATGCTGCACATCCTTCACATAGCAGTTGGATACAGGATGGAAAATCAAATCAAAGCTGTCTTCTTCAAAGGGCAGGCGCTCTGTCATATCGGCGCGAACGATGGAAATCTCATAGCCCTCGCGCTGCGCCACCATGCGCTCGCTTCCCAGCTGCGCGGAGGAATAATCCAGCACCGTGCACCGGGCGCCCAGCGCGGCAAAAATGGGCATCTGCTGCCCGCCGCCCGAAGCCAGTCCCAGCACGCGCTTGCCGCGTACATCGCCCAGCCATTGAGGGGGGACAGGCTTCTTGGGGGTCAGCAGCATCCTCCATTCGCCCTGCAGCGCCTTTTCATATTCTTCATGCGAAATGGGGCGGCCCCATTCCCAGCCCGCCTTCACCCAGCCATCAATCGCGCAGGCGTTCATATCCGTGTATTTCATCGCTGCATCTTAATTGAACAGATCCTTCATCTTGTCCAGAAAGCCCTTGCGTTCCCTGTATTCCTTTCCGGTGGATTCGTTTTCAAACTGGCGCAGAATATCCTTTTGCTTTTCGGTCAGCCGGGTCGGCACCTCCACGCGCACACGCACGATCAGATCGCCCACATAGGCGCTCTTCACCTGCGGCATGCCCTTGCCGCGCAGGCGGAATTCCGTGCCCGTCTGCGTGCCCTCGGGCACGGTATAGCGCACCGTTTCCTTGAGCGTGGGAATATCGATCTCACCGCCCAGCGCCGCGGTGGTAAAGCTGATGGGCATATCCAGATACAGCGTTGTGCCGTCGCGGCGGAAGAGCTTGTGCGGCTTCACCGTCACCACGATATACAGATCGCCGTTGGGCCCGCCGTTCACGCCGGGCTCGCCCTGCCCGTTCATCACGATGGTCTGGCCGTTGTCAATGCCGGCGGGAATCTTCACCGTGCAGGTGCGCTTGCGCTTGACGCGCCCCGTGCCGGAGCACTGGCTGCACTTTTCCCGGATGATCTTGCCCGTGCCGCCGCAGGCGTTGCAGGTGCGCACCGTCACCATAAAGCCGCCCTGCACGCGCACCTGACCGGTGCCCTTGCAGGTGGGGCAGGTCTGCGGCTGGGTGCCGGGCTTTGCACCCGTGCCATGGCAGCTTTCGCAGCTCTCCGCGCGGTAAAAATCAAACTGCTTTTCGCAGCCCGACGCCGCCTCCTCAAAGGTGATGCGCAGATCATAGCGAAGATCATTGCCCGCCTGCGGCGCATTGGCGCGCTGGCTGCCGCCCATGCCCGCACCGCCGAACAGCTGATCAAAGATGCTCTCAAAGCCGCCCATGCCCGCGCCGCCAAAGCCGCCAAAGCCGCTGGCGTTAAATCCGCCCGCGCCGTTCATGGGGTCATTGAAGCCAAACTGATCATAGCGCGCGCGCTTGTCGGGATCGGAGAGCACCTCGTTGGCCTCGTTCAATTCGCGGAAGCGCGCCTCGGCCTCCTTGTCATTGGGATGCAGGTCGGGGTGACATTCCTTGGCCATCTTGCGGTAGGCTTTTTTAATTTCATCGGGCGTGGCGTTCTTCTGAACGCCCAGCACCTCATAATAATCGCGTTTGTTTGCCATTTTTTCCCCTTATGCTGAACCCGCAATGCGCAATGCGCAGGGAAACCCACGCATTGCGCATCCGGGATTTGTATTGCCTGTTATTGCGGAGCCTGGGGCACATGCGCCCAAAGCGGCCGCTTACTGCACGGAGCCGTCGGCGTTGAAGCTGCCGTCGTCATTCTGGGGGTTGGACTGAGCGCCCATATCGGGGGCAGCGCCGTTCATGTCAGGCGCGCCGCCCTGCTGCTGATAGAGCTTGCCAAAGATCTGATAGACCTTCTGGGTCATCTGCTCCATCGCCGTGCGGATTTCATTCACATCATTGCGCTCGCGCACAGCCTTGAAGTCAGCGATTTCCTTTTCGACAGTGGCCTTGTCCTCGGCAGAGAGCTTATCGCCGTTTTCCTTGAGCTGCTTTTCCATCTCATAGATCAGGCTGTCGGCATGGTTGAGGGTTTCCACCTCTTCCTTGCGCTTCTTGTCCTCCTCGGCGTACTGCTCGGCTTCCTTCACGCGCTGCTGAATTTCATCTTCGCTCATGTTGGTGGAGGAGGTGATGGTGATGTTCTGCTCATTGCCCGTGCCCTTGTCCTTGGCGGAAACGGACACGATGCCGTTCTTGTCGATGCGGAAGGTCACCTCAATCTGCGGCACGCCGCGGGGCGCGGCGGGAATGCCCGTCAGCTGGAAGCGGCCCAGGGTCTTGTTGTCATACGCCATGGGGCGCTCGCCCTGCAGCACATGGATTTCAACGGTGGTCTGACCATCCGCCGCAGTGGAGAACACCTGGCTCTTCTCGGTGGGGATGGTGGTGTTGCGGTCAATCAGGCGGGTAAAGATATGGCCCTCGGTTTCCAGACCCAGAGACAGGGGCGTGACATCCAGCAGCAGCACGTCCTTGACCTCGCCGCCCAGCACGCCGGCCTGAATGGCGGCGCCGACCGCCACGCACTCGTCGGGGTTGATGCCCTTGAAGGGCTCCTTGCCGGTCACGCGCTTGACAGCCTCCTGCACGGCGGGAATGCGGGTGGAGCCGCCCACCAGAATCACCTTGTCAATCTGCGCGGCGGTCAGGCCGGCATCACGCAGGGCGTTCTGCATGGGGGTGATGGTCTTTTCCACCAGATCGGCGGTCAGCTCGTTGAACTTGGCGCGGGTCAGCGTCATATCCAGATGCTTGGGGCCGGTGGCGTCGGCAGTGATGAAGGGCAGATTGATGTTCGCGCTCATCACGCCGCTCAGCTCGATCTTCGCCTTCTCAGCCGCTTCCTTGAGGCGCTGATAGGCCATGCGGTCCTTCTTCAGGTCATTGCCGTTTTCCTTCTGGAAAGCGTCGGCCACATAGTCGATGATGCGCTTATCAAAGTCGTCGCCGCCGAGGTGGGTATCGCCGTTGGTGGCCAGCACCTCGAATACGCCGTCGCCGATTTCCAGC